>VGKM01000077.1 GCA_016867005.1 Candidatus Omnitrophota bacterium
AATGATATATGCCTCCATAAAGGGTGATTTAAATTGTAAGATAAAGCATAAAAAGATATTTACGATGGCGGGCGATCACGGCGTGGTGGCAGAGGGTGTGAGCGTCTTTCCACAGCAAGTAACGGAACAAATGGTGCAAAATTTTATGGCAGGCAGCGCGGCTATCAACGTCCTTGCACGGCATATTGGCGCAAAGGTGATTGTAGTTGATTGCGGCGTAGCTTCCCACCTGGAAGCGAAACAATGTCTGAAAATAAAGAAGGTTGGTTTGGGCACGAGAAATATGGCAGAGGGACCGGCAATGTCCAGAGAAGAGGCGATCCGGTCCATTGAGGCTGGCATTGAGTTGATAGAAGAAGAGATGGAAGAAGGATTGGATATTATTGGCACGGGAGACATGGGGATCGGAAATACCACACCAAGCAGCGCCATTCTTGCCGTTATGGGCAGAATGGATGTCGACGTGGCGACGGGTCGTGGGACGGGATTGGATGATGAGATGCTGCAAAGAAAAATCAGTGTGATAAAAAAGGCAATTGCTGTGAGTCAGCCGAATCCCAATGACCCGATAGACGTGCTTGCAAAGATCGGTGGATACGAGATCGGAGGGATTGCCGGTTTATGCCTGGGTGCTGCACGGTATCGTGCGCCAATAATGCTGGATGGCTTTATTTCAACGGCAGGCGCCCTGATTGCAAATGCAATAGAGCCAAAGGTAAACAAATATCTCATAGCCTCCCACGTATCTGCTGAAAAGGGGCATAAGATGATGTTAAATCTGTTAAACAAAACCCCATTATTAGATTTAAACATGAGATTAGGCGAAGGCACTGGCGCTGCCCTGGGCATAGGCCTTATGGAGGCAGCGGTAAGGTTATTGAATGAAATGGCCACCTTCCACGAGGCAGGGGTGTCAGATCCGTATGCAAAATAGAGTCGGATGCTTGGATGGTAACGATAAGTCAGGGGAAAGATTCTATCTGTAATTAAATGAAATCAATCACCCCAAAATACTTTTTTCACTTCGTCTTTTTCAAGAAGTTCTTTCCCGGCGCCTTCCATGAATATTGTGCCTATTTTGAAAACGTAACCCCTGTGAGCAATCTCAAGCGCCATGCGTGCATTTTGCTCGACGAGGAGAACGCTTGTCCCTGATTTGTTTATCTCTATAAGCCTTTCAAAAATTGTATCTACATAATCAGGTGATAACCCTACTGATGGCTCGTCTGCAAGGAGCAATTTTGGCCTTTGCATCAATGCCCTTCCAAAGGCAAGCATTTGCTGTTCACCGGTGGATAATACGCCTGCCTTTTGCCTGGTTCTTTCCTTCAATGCTGGAAAAAGTCCGAAAATTCTTTCAATATCATTTTGGATATCCTTATCATTTCTCAAAAAAGCCCCCATTTCCAGATTTTCTAACACACTCATTGATGGGAATAACCTTCTTCCGTCGGGAACAAGCGATATTCCTTTGGGAACATGTTCATAGGGCCGTAACCCTGTAATATTTTCACCCTGAAAGAGGATGTCTCCACCCCGCAGCTTCACCAGTCCGAAAATCGCCTTCAGTGCGGTTGATTTTCCAGCGCCATTTGGGCCTATCATTGCCACAATCTCGCCAGAATCAACCCAAAAAGACGCATTTTCAATAGCCCTGACGCCGCCATAAAAAACACTTATCTCTTTCGCTTCAAGAAGCAACTCTTCTCCCCTTTCCCATGTAGGCTTCAAGGACAGTCTTATCCTTTTGAATATCTTCCGGTGTGCCTTCCGCTATCTTTTTGCCGTGGTTAAGGACGATAACCTTGTCCGAAATATCCATCACAACCTTCATATTGTGTTCAATGAAAAGTATCGTTTTCCCGGAAAATTTAAGTTTCCGGATAATATCGAGAAGCACGGGTATTGTATTGGGGAATACGCCCGCCGTCGGTTCGTCAAAGAGATAAAATTCGGAGTCCGTTCCCAGAGTACGTGCAATCTCAAGGAGCCTCCTTTGACCATGCGACAGATCTCCTGCAAATTCGCCTCTCTTTGATTCAAGACCTACCGTTTTGAGTAATTCCATTGCCTTATTTGTATTTTCCTTTTCTTCCCTCTGCATTTCTGAAGTCCTGAATATGGCTGCTGCAAGGCTTTCGCCCTTGTTGTATTTCATGCCGAGCAGTACATTTTCCAGAACGCTCATTTGAGGAAACAGCCTGATAGTTTGAAACGTCCGTCCGATGCCCAGATCAAAGATTTTGTGAGGGGCAATGTGTGTAATATTTTTTTTGTTGAAGAAAATATTACCAGTTGTTGGTCTCAAAAATCCGGTGATCAGGTTAAAGGTCGTTGTCTTGCCGGAACCATTTGGTCCTATAAGCGCTGTAATTGTGCCTTTTTCAATATCAAAAGAAAGGTTGTCAACGGCATGGATGCCATCAAACGTCCTGGTTAAATTTTTTACCTGAAGTATTTCCATAAATAACAAGTAATTAATCAATATTTGGCGAAAGATTGCCTTTCATCCCTTCCCTGCGAAGGCTTTTCATTATCTACATTTTTTAACCCCGATAGGGGTATAAGATAATAGGCAGGCAATTTATTGCCTGTATTTGTAATGACGTAATAAAATTCGTCCTGTAGGGACGAATGAACGAAATACACAATGCTATTATTATCCCCAAAGATATTTTTCATCAAAATTTATGTTATTTTTTCTGAGAAACCTCACAACGAAGAAGAAAGCCAGGGTTCTCGATTCTTGGTACAAAAAACGGTATGAATGAGCACATTTATATAGGTATTTGCCATAGGCTATCCTTTCTGTTCAATCGTCCCTACGGGACTTTATTTGTTTAATCTAATGAAACAGGCAATAAATTGCCTGCCTATTAGCGTTTTGCCCCTATAGGGCTATTATAATGTGAATATAAGTAGTGATAATTTTGAGAAAAGAATATTGTATACACCTAATTTTTGTAAAATATTGCATTCAAAAATCAATTCTTCATAAACTCAAAACTTGTATTTCCCAATAATCCCTTGCGGCCTTTTGATCATTAAAATAATCAAGAGCAGCCCATAGATCATTTGCCTGAGCGGCGCTGCAAATGAACTTGGCATTCCAAGAAACCTCAACATCTCAGGAAATATAACAAGTGCCGCTGCACCGAGAAAAGAGCCTTTTATACTTCCCATGCCTCCGAAAACGACCATTAAAAGCACCATAATCGATTCCATAGGTGTAAAGCTCGATGGGTCTATGAATGTGATATAGTGCGCATAGAGACTCCCTGCAATACCCGCAAAAAAAGCCCCTACAATGAAGACAATGAGTTTGTATTTGATAACGTCCTTTCCTATGGAAAGGCTCGCTAATTCATCCTCTCTGATGCTTTTCAGGATTCTTCCAAACGGGGAATGTACAATCCTGTTTATGATAAATGTCGTTATAAGGACGAATACAATCACCAATATCAAATACGCCCAGACCGGTCTAATCTCAAATCCGGGGAGGGCAAACCCTGGTATTCCTGGCAGTCCCATTGGCCCGCGAGTCAGTGCAACCCAGTTTTTCGATACAGCATATATGATAACCCCGAGTCCAAAGGTGGCAAATGCGAGGTAGTCTCCTTTCAGCCGTATGGCTGCAAATCCAACAATGAGGCCGGCTATGGATGCAATACAAGCCCCGATAACAAGGCCAATCCAGGGGGATATTCCATAATTCAGGGCGAGCAGGCTCGATGTATAAGCCCCGACGCAGGCAAATGCAATGTGCCCTAAAGAGGGAAGCCCCGTAAAGCCGACAATAAGGTTGAGGCTGAGGGTAAGTATAATGTAAATGCCTGCTATAACGAGAATGTGAAGAAAGTATTCCATTTCAAACCTCGGACTCCGGACTAAGGATCGTGGACATTAGACCCGGGACTTTGGACTTTAGACTTTAGACTTTTCGATATAGTTTATTAAGGCGCGCAATGTTTTGGCTGTTTGTTCGTGAAGTTTTGATAAATCCCCAAGTTCGGTATTATCCAGGTATCCGATACGTCCTGAAAAATAGATATAGTAACCTAATTCAGTAAGAGAACCGATAGCAGTATAAAGAAATTGGAGATATTCCTTTGTATGGTTTCTTGCCGATCCCTCTGCTATATTTGCAGGCACTGAAATTGATGCCCTTCGCATTTGTGATATAAGTCCCCATATTTCTCCTTTTGGAAAATGTTTTGTTACTTTATATACCGAAAACGCTAATTCATCCGACAATTGCCATGCCCGAATCTTTTTATAATCCCTTCCCATTTTCCCCTCCTTAAATTTATCGTTTTACGCCTGTCGTTTAAAACCAATTACCTACAGTCCATCTCTACAGTCCAACATCCATAATCCACTGTCTATAGTCCATTGTCCATAGTCTAAAATCTTTCCCTGTTTTTCTTCCCCAATACCCCCTCAGGTCTAAGAAGAAGGAAGACTATGAGTATGACAAACGATATTGTATCCTTCCATCCTGCCTGTATCTTCCATATCCCAAGGTTTTCAACAATTCCCAGGAAAAAGCCCCCAATGACAGCCCCCGGTATATTCCCCATGCCTCCGATAATAGAAGCGATGATCCCTTTTAAGATTGCGTTCAGTCCCATCGTCGGTTCTATATTTGTTTCATAAGAGATGAGCACCCCGGCCACTCCGGCAAGCGCCGAGCCGATGCCAAAGGCATAAAGAATGACCCTTTCAGCATAAATCCCAGATACACTTGCGCCCACAGGGTCATCCGCCACTGCCCGTATAGCCTTCCCCATCTTCGTCTTCTCGATAATAAACCACAGTATTCCCAACAACCAACAACTCACAACTAAAATCAGTATCTGAATATCAGTAATAACAGCCCCCAAAACCGCATGTCCTTCCTTTACTGCGCCTGTTCGTAAGGAAAGTATCTGTGCCCCATAAATAAGTTGGAGCAGGTTTTGTATGAAGATAAATATACCAAATGAAGCAATGAGAAAAACCAGGGCAGGCGCATTGCTTTTTCGTAAAGGGAGATAGACCAGCCTGTCAATGGCAATGCCAAACAAGGCGGAAAAGGCAGAGGCAATGAAAAAAGAGATGACTGAATTTATCCCAAGAGATATGGTTAGACTGTAGGCACAATAAGCGCCAGCGGTATAAACAACGCCGTGTGCAAAATGAAAGAAGCGGACGGTTTTATAGATAACGGTGAAACCGAGGGCGATAAGGGCATAGATACTGCCAGCAATAATGCCGTTTAGAAGGAGTTGGTTAAACATAACCAACCTTTTTTAATGATTCTTTTATTGTCTCTCCAATTTTTTTAGCGGCTTCTCTGGCTTCTAAAGCCTTTTCTTCTGTGTAGTTCGTTGGCCAGTAAACAGGGTAGCGAGTATCAATATATGATGTATTAAGAAACTCACATGCAGAAAGAAGGGGTGAAAGCGCAGGTTCTTTTTTACAGCAAATCTTCAGTAAGCTGATTAAGTTATGTATCTTTTCAAACTCAAGATCATGGGCAACGATAAATGCCTTAAAGTATTTCTCTGCTGCCTGGTGAAAATGGAAGCAAATTTGTGCATAAAAAGCGCTTTCTTCACGCAGGTTGGCATCAGCAAAATCAAAGTCTTCATTAGCCTTATTCAGCCATTCATTAACTACCTTGGGATCAGCCATAAAGAATTTTTCCCTTTTTAAATATGTTTTTTACAAAAGGGTCTCCAAGGGCAAGGCGTTCTTCAACCTCTTCCGGCTTGTAAACGATATAATCAACAGGGGCATCGGTATCCATCAAGCGGTATAATTCTCGTATCCTGTCTTCTCCGTAATAGGGGACTTCTCTTTTCACAATGAACAAATCGATATCATGTATTTCTTCGGTACCCCAGGCCGCTGAGCCAAAAAGTATAATCTTTTCTGGCTTATATTTTTCAATAAGCTGATTTTTAATATTGTCAATTTCT
>VGKM01000078.1 GCA_016867005.1 Candidatus Omnitrophota bacterium
TTCAATAAAAAATAAAGTTGCGGCCATTAAGAATGATTTATGTATTGGGTGTGCGACATGTATTGCCGTCTGCCCCCGGAGCGCAATTGATGTGCAATGGGAATCAGGCGGGCATAATATCCAGGAAAAAATGATCGAATACGCATTTGCTGTGTTAAAAAACAAGCTTAAAAAATCCGTTTTTATTAATTTTGCCGTTAAGATCACCAAGGAATGCGATTGCCTGGCAAAAGATGACCCGAAGATTTCTCCTGATGTCGGGATTTTTGCATCCACCGACCCTGTTGCGGTTGATAAGGCAGCTTTTGATATGGTCAATAATATCTGCGGCAGAGATATATTTAAAGAAGTGCATCCTGAGCGTAACGGGACAAAACAGCTGGATTATGCCGAGAAACTCGGTTTAGGCACCCAGCGTTATAAGCTTATCGAGGTTTCCTTATGATTGTCGTATTGACAACAATATTATTTACCGGGATTTTGCTTGCGGCCTACGGATTAATTGCTTCGGCTAAAAGCGCCTCTTCCGGCCGGCGGCCCAGGGGAAAGCCGCTTGACACCGGCGAACAGAAGATCCTGAGCAAAGAACAGAAAATCATCCGCCTGGAAGAACAGATGAACCTTACTGAAACCGAAGCAGAAAGGACCCGGTTTGAAAGCGAGAATTTGCGCCAGGAGCTGAGGGAATCAAAGAACAGGGAGCTGGATTTAAAACAGGAATTGGAAAGAAGGCAGGCATGGGTCAATAAGGATGAGGAAATCCTCAAGAAATTAAAAGATGAGGCGCTTGTCTTGAAAAAAGAGATTGCCGATAAAGAGAATGAACTGCATGACCAATTTGCCAAAGAGGTCGGGGTTAAAAGGGAATTAGACAGGGCAAATTTGAAATTAGGGGAAATGGAGAAGGAAAGCAAAGAAAAATCCGCTCAGATGCAATCATTAGAAGTTTCAATCGAGAGGTTATCCAGGGAAATCCAGGGTAAGAATCAGGAGATCCAGAACCTCAATAAGATGATCGCCGCCATGAAAAAGAAAGAGGCGGAAAGCGAATGGGTGGCAAGGGATGATTTTAATAAACTGAAAGAGGACTATGATTATTTAAAAGTGCAATTTGACCTGAAGCAGAAACAGATTGAGTTAAAAGATGATAAAATAAAGATTTTAGAAGGGCAGGCGCTTAAGGTTCCCGTAGAGCAAAAACCGCAAGAAACTCCTGTTGAGCCGCCTTTACCGGAAGAAAAGTTACCTGAAGAAATGCCCCCGGAAGAAACACCCCCGGAAGTGGCCCCCGCAGAAGATAAAACTCCCGAAGATATGCTTCTGGAAAAGATCGAAGATAAATCAGCGCGCCCTATACCAAATTTTGATTTGGCTAAATTACGCAATATCGGGATAATGGCGCATATCGATGCCGGCAAGACCACGCTTACCGAAAGGATCTTGTTCTATACCGGGCGTTCGCATAAAATCGGCGAAGTACACGACGGCAAAGCGCAAATGGATTGGATGAAACAGGAGCAGGAAAGGGGCATTACGATTACCGCTGCGGCAACAACCTGCTATTGGGGCGATTACAGGATCAATATCATTGATACTCCGGGGCATGTTGATTTTACTGTTGAGGTCGAGCGTTCTTTGCGTGTTTTAGACGGTGCAGTAGCCGTATTTTGTGCTGTGGGCGGAGTTGAGCCGCAATCAGAAACAGTTTGGCACCAGTCAAATAAATACAGCGTCCCCAAGATTGCTTTTGTAAATAAAATGGACCGTACCGGAGCTGATTTTTTCGCGGTGCTAAAAGGCATAGAAGAAGACCTGGAAGCCAATGTCGCCCTTTTGGAGCTTCCATTAGGGAGCGAAGATACTTTCAGGGGCGTGATAGACCTGGTTGAAATGAAGGCCTATATTTACGAAGAAGAATCATCCGGAAAAAATTTTACGGTGGAAGAAATCCCCCCGGATTATACCGAACAGGCAAAGGCATACCGCCGGCTGATGTTGGAGAAGGCCGCGAGTTTTGATGATTCGCTGATGAAGAAATACCTTGAGGCCCCTGATACGGTTACAATTGACGAATTGAAACTGGCTATCCGTAAAGGCACAGTAGCAAATAAAATTGTGCCTCTTTTGTGCGGAGCGGCTTTTAAAAATAAAGGCATACAGAAATTGCTTGATGCGGTTACGTATTATCTTCCTTCTCCGTTAGACCTGCCTCCGGTTGCCGCCCATAACCCCGATGACCTTGAGAAGACAATCGAGAGGAAGCCGGATTCCAATGAGCCGTTCTGCGGCCTGGCGTTTAAAGTGCAATCTGACCCGCACATGGGGAAATTAGTTTATGTCAGGGTTTATGCAGGAGTTTTAGAGACAGGGACATATGTATTGAATGTCACAAAGAATAAGAAAGAAAGAGTTGCCAGGATTGTCCGTATGCATGCAAACCAGCGGGAGAATATTGAGTATGGTTTTCCCGGCGAAATAGTCGCGGTTATCGGCCTTGGTTCTACGGTTACCGGAGATACGCTTTCTGAAATCCGCGAGCCGGTGCTTTTAGAAGCAATACAATTCCCGGTTCCCGTTGTATCTTTGAGTATTGCACCGAAGACCCGTTCGGACCAGGATAAATTAGGCAGGGCGCTTGCGCGCCTGACGGAAGAAGACCCTACTTTTTTAGTATCTTCGGATGAAGAGACCAAAGAGACGCTTCTTACCGGGATGGGTGAATTGCATTTGGAGATTATTGTTGACCGCCTTAAGACAGAATTTGGGGTAGAGGCAGTGGTGGGCCAGCCGAAAGTAGCTTATAGGGAAGCAATACTAAAGAAAGCCGGCGGCGAGGGGAAATATATAAAGCAGACCGGGGGAAGGGGCCAATACGGCCATGTTGTAATGGAGGTTTCGCCAACCGCAGCCGGAGCGGGCTTTGAGTTTAAAGATAGTATCAAGGGCGGGGCAATCCCAAGGTCTTTTATTCCTGCGGTTGAAAAAGGCGTGATTGAAGCAATGCAAAAGGGCGTCTACGCAGGGTATCCTGTTGTGGACGTTAAGGTAGATTTGATTGATGGGTCTTTTCATGAAGTTGATTCTTCGGAGCTTGCTTTTAAGATTGCCGCAAGCATTGGTTTTAAAGACGCCTTTTTGAAGGCAGACCCCGTGCTTTTGGAGCCGTATATGTCGCTTCAAGTGAGTACTCCTGAAGAATTTGTCAATGCAATCATCGGCTACATTTGCTCCCGAAGGGGAAAAATCCTTAATATGGATGCCAAGGGCAAACAGAAAATTGTTACGGCAGATGTCCCGCTTTCTGAAATGTTCGGTTATGCAACGGCGTTCCGTTCGTTATCGAGCGGCCGGGCAAACGGCTCCATGGAGTTTAAGAATTATATGCCTGTCCCCAAAGAAATTGCCGAGAAGCTTATTGCGGAAAAGAAGCAAAAGAAGGAAGAAGAAGGCCTCTGATCCCGCCCAATATATTGCTTGCAATTTAGCTTCGTTAATCTATAATAAAACCTAAGAAATAAATAGGAGGTGTTTTATGGGTAAAAAAGTGATTCTGGTTGTTGATGATGAGCCCGATTTTCTGGAGATGATAAAGATCCGCCTGGAAGCTAATGATTACGAAGTGATCACCGCTGCCAGCGGCAAAGAGGCGTTAGATAAAATTATGAATTCTAAGTTCGATGCCGTGCTTTTGGATGTCCTGATGCCCGGGATAGACGGGCTTGAGGTACTAAAGCAAATAAGGGAAAAAGATAAGAACCTGCCGGTTTTTATAATCACCGCTTTTTCCAATGAAGAGCGTTTCAGGATGGCCAATAAGCTTAGTGCTTCCGGTTTTATAGTAAAGACGAGCGACTTAAAAGAAGAGGTTGAGCGGATAACCGGGATTTTACGCCTTTCCGATAAATTTAAAGCTGCATGAAGGTTTCTGCGACAGTCAGGGCCAATTCCAAATTCCAGAAAATAGAAAGATTAAGCGAATACCTGGATATACCCAAAAGCAGGATAAGCATTGAAAAGGGGCATACAAGCAAGAACAAGGTGATCCTGATTGAATAAACCTCCGGTATATTTATGAAGAAGACCAAAAGGATATTACTGGCTGTTTCCGTTATCTTATTGCTGTTCGGTTTAGGGGTTGCGCTGTTTGTTATTTTCTTTGACCAGGCAGTTTTAGTAAGAAAAGGCACGATTTATCATATCGGCTGCACCGATAAACTGGTCGCCTTAACATTTGATGACGGCCCTTCTCCTGTATGGACCCCTCAAATACTTGATGCCCTGAAGGAGTCAGGCGTAAAAGCCACATTTTTTATGCTCGGCAGGCACGTTGAGGAGTATCCTGAGATTGCCAGGCGCGTAAAAGACGAGGGCCATGATATCGGAAACCATTCCTATAAGCATCCTAACCTGCTTTTTTATAATAAGTACCAGTTAAAAGACGAAATTTTAAAGGCAGAGGAAGTGATTAAAACTGCCACCGGCGTTACTACAAAGTATTTCCGCCCTCCCAAGGCCTGGCTTTCTAAAAGGGAAAAGAAGAAAATAAAGGAAATGAGTTATGAAGTTATCCTCTGGTCGCTTAATTCAAAGGACTGGGTCACTTTCGATGACAAATATATTATCAGGTACCTTGTAAAAAATGTGCGCCCCGGGGATATTATTTTATTCCATGATTCAGGGGGCGCTTTCAGCGTAGAGGGAGGAGACAGGCACGAAACAGTGCTTACGATCCCGCGCCTCGTGGAAAAACTAAAGGGAAAAGGATACCGGTTCGTCACAATCACGGAGTTGTTAAAATGCAAAGAGTAAAACGGATAATTTTGCTTATCGTGTTATCGTATATATTTTTTATTTTCGGCAACGGGCTGATCAGCTTGACTAATCCCGACGAAGTTTTTTATACCCTCACAGCGAAGGAAATGGTAGAGCAAAACAGCTGGTCAACGCCTTATTTGTTCGGCGAACCTCAGTTTGAAAAGCCGATTTTTACCTATTGGATGATCCGCCTTGGATTTATAATGTTCGGCATGACTAATTTTGCCGCGCGGTTTTTCCCTGCGTTCTTTGCTTTAATCGGCGTATTGGCAGTTTATGCTTTAAGCGGCCTTTTCTTTAAGAATGAAAAAAAGGCGTTCATATCGGCCTTGGTTTTAATGTCATCGGGCCTCTATGTAGGCCTTGCAAGGACAGTATTTACCGATATGATCTTCTCGGTATTCATCCTGCTTGCGATACTGGCATTTTATTGGGGATATAGCGTTGCGCGAAGAAAAAAGGCAGGGATTATTTTATTTTTTGTGTGTTCTGCCCTGGCAGTATTGACCAAGGGCCCGCTTGGGTTTTTAATACCCGCAATAGCCATAGTTGCTTTCTTGATAATTAAGAAAGATATGAAGTTTCTTCTGGATAAAAGCCTGATATGGGGGGGTTTGCTTTTTGCGGCTATTTCATTCCCATGGTACATCCTGATGATAAACAAATACGGTACTCTTTTTACGCACGAATTCTTCTATAACGTGCATTTCAGGCGCCTGATCGAAGCAGAACATATTTCTAAAGATACCTGGTATCTCTATCCTTCTTCTATGATAGGATGCATGTTCCCCTGGAGTTTATTTGTTTTAGTATCCCTGATTGCCGTGGTAAAGAGCAAGAAATGGCAGAATCCTGTTTATCTTTTTTTATGCTGCTGGATTGCGGTTGTATTCTTGATCTTTCAGCCGGCGCACTCTAAACTTATCAGTTATATTTTCCCTCTTTTCCCGGCCCTGGCGATTTTGGCAGGGGATTATATTTATAATTCCATTGCCGCGGAAAATAATAACCGTAAGTTTTTCAGGATTGCTTTTGCCAGCTTGGCCATATTTGCTTTGATACCAATAG
>VGKM01000079.1 GCA_016867005.1 Candidatus Omnitrophota bacterium
CTTCGTATACTTTATGCCGCAACATGAAATTATTCAGTACTTTTTTCCTTCTTAAATCAAGATAGCGGTACTTAAGCCGCATTTCTTCCGTAACCTCGAGTGTGTCTTCAATTTCAAAAGGCGGGGTCAGGCTCGGGTTAAGTATTTCCACATTATTTGCCAGGATTTCGATTTCACCTGTTGCAAGATTAGGGTTTACATTATTAGCAGGGCGTTTATTGACTATGCCTGTAAGCTTTATCACAAATTCCGCCCTTAATTCCTGCGCAATCTTATACGATTCGCCTGCTTCTTTAGGTATAAAAGTAACCTGGGCCAGGCCGTATCTATCGCGCAGGTCTATGAATATTAGTTTACCGTGGTCGCGGCGCGTAGCTACCCATCCGCAAAGGGTCACTGTCTGTCCTGCAAAAGATGCGTTTAGCTCGCCGCAAGTATGTGTTCTTAACATCTCTTTTTTATTTCCTCAATAAGCTTATTTTTAGGTAATTCAATTTGATCGCCCGTTTCCATATCTTTTAGCATAATTGTATTATTTTTCAACTCATTTTCGCCGATGATTACGCTGAATTGAGCATTTTGGCTGTTTGCCGAGCGCATTGCCCCTTTCAGTGATTTTCCTTCATAGTCGGTATCAGCTGGCATGCCGGCATCCCGCAGCTGGTTTAACAATTTGAGGCCTTCCTCTTTTGCTTGGTTTCCAAGCGGGATTATATAAATTATTTTTTTCCCTGCGGCCTGCGGCCTGTTGCCTGCGGCTAGTAATATTCTCTCGACCCCGAAGGCAAATCCGATTGCCCCGGCATCCGGGCCGCCGAGTTCTTTTACCAGGTTATCATACCTGCCGCCTGCTCCGATGGCATCTTGTGCGCCTAATCCGCTATGTTTGATCTCAAAGACCGTACGCGTATAATAATCCAGGCCCCTTACCAGATGGGGAGAAACTTCGTATTTGACCTTTAAGGCATCCAGGCCTGATTTAACCTGATTAAAATGCCCGGCGCATTCGCTGCAAAGGTATTTATCGTGGATGCCGAGGTTTTTTAATGCCTGCTGGCAGGAATCATTTTTGCAGTCAAGTATGCGCAGCACATTGTGTTTGTATCTTTCGTTGCATTCCTGGCACAATTGCCCCAGTTTATTCTTCAGCTCTTCATTTAAAATCTTAACCAGGTTTTTTTTATCGTTTAAGCACCCGAGGCTGTTGATTTTAATTTCATATCCGGAAATACCGTAAAGAGAAAGCAGCTTGTCGGCAAGAGAGATGATTTCTACGTCGATACCGGGGTCGCCTGATCCTATGACTTCGCAACCGATATGATGGAATTGCCTGAGGCGGCCTTTTTGCGGCCGCTCGAGCCGGAACATCGGGCCCATATAATAAAGCTTCTGGAAGGCGGCGGTTTTATCAAGCGAGTTTTCAATGTAGGCGCGGACAATAGAAGCAGTGCCTTCCGGCCTCATAGCATAAAGTTCTTCCTGGTTTTTAATCAGGAACATCTGTTTCTGGACGATTTCTGTGAATTCTCCTAAAGAACGGTTAAAAAGAGCAGCGTCTTCGATGGCCGGGGGCCGGATTTCTTTATAATTGTATAAAGAAAAAACCTTGCGGCTTATCTCTTCTATTTCCTGCCAATAAATTACTTCTTCCGGAAGGATATCTTTTGTTCCGGAGACTTTTTTAAACATATTTTTTTAGGCGAGTGTCAAAGGATTATTTTATTTCATGCTTCATCTCTAAGCCGGGCTTAAAGACAACTACTTTTCTTGGTGGGACTGGGACTACCTGGCCCGTGCGCGGGTTTCTGCCGGTGCGGCTCTTCCTCTGTTTTATTTTAAAGACGCCGAAATTGCGCAGTTCTATTTTTTCTCCTCTTACCAGCGCCTCGAGTATACAATCGAATGTTTTTTGAACGACTTTTTTTACATCTATTTGTTTCAGGTTGGTTTCGTCAGAGACCTTCAGGATTATGTCTTTTTTAGTCATAAATTCCTCCTTTTAATGTCGTAAGTATATTATAATAAAAAACTTACGATGTCAAGGAATTCTTTACTTTCTAAACTGTCAGGGTCAATTTATCTTCGCCGAGCAGGTCAATAATATCCTGAATGAGCTTTTCTGACGGATTGACAAAAAGCCCTTCGCCTACAACAAGCTGGACCTTTGATTTTGCCGGTGTATCCAGATGCAGGTAAACCGGTATTTGCCCTGAATGGGCCAGGAGCAGTTCTTTTAATGAAATAAAAAGATTCTCTTGTAAGCCGGTAAGATTTATGTTGATGCCGCTGATCATTTTATAAACAGCATCCATCGGCACCATATCGTTTACGATTATCTTGGGAGTGTCTTCTTTAAGGTTCAAGATCCCCCTTATCATGACTACTGTGCTGGGTAATATATAGCGGGAAATTTTCTGATAGGTCTTTGGAAAAACCAGGGCCTCTACAATTCCCTGCAGGTCTTCCAGTTTGAGGATCGCCATTTTTTCCTGTTTGGCGCGTGTCAGCGTCTGTTTGATTTTTGCGATCAGCCCGACCAGCTTGATTTCTTCTTCGTCTTTATGCATGTTGAGGTTTGCAGTGGAAGTCGAAGTAAACCTTTTAAGCTGCCCGGCGTAACGCGCCAAAGGATGGCCGCTTACATAAAACCCGAGCATATCTTTTTCAAAAGCCAGGATTTGGGGCTCCGGCCACTCTTTTACCTGCGGCAGGTCGATTTTTGTATCTCTGAATGCATTCTGCGGCATTCCCGAATCAAAAAAAGATAGCTGCCCGGTAGAGCGCTCTTTCTGTGTTCTTGAGGAATGTTCAAGCATTTTCTCTAGGCTTGCCACCATCTGCGCACGGGGCATTTTAAATGAATCAAGCGCCCCGCATTTGATCAGGCTTTCCAGGACCTTTTTATTGACTAAGCGCAGGTCGATCTTAGAGCAAAGGTTTTCCAGGGAAGTGAATTTATCATTTTTCCGCTCAGCCAGGACAGATTCAATAGCCCCTGAGCCGACGTTTTTTACTGCCAGGAGCCCGTAGCGGATTGTCTTATTGTCAACGACCTTAAATAGGGCCTGGCTTTCGTTAATGTCCGGAGGGAGTATTTCTATGCCCATCCGGTTTGCCTCTGCCACATATTCGACGATCTTATCGGTATTGTCCCGTTCTGATGTCAGGAGCGCTGTCATAAATTCAACCGGATAATTTGCCTTTAGGTATGCGGTGCGGTAAGAGATCAAAGCGTAGGCGGCGCTGTGAGAATTATGTACGATAAAACCATTGGCTATAAAATTATGGATATTTTCGATTTCTAAATCATAAGTTTTCTCTCTTCCGATATAGTCAACAGATACTATCCTATCCCAAAGAATATCGGCCTTTATCAGCCTTAAAAGCCTTTCTGACTCAAAAAAATGCGCTAATTGCAGGATAGTTTGCCTTCTGAAGCCTTTTTTATGAAACTTTGGCCTGCCGTAGAATTCTTTCATGCAGACGCCGCTCCTTTTTTCTAATTCGTCCCAGGTCAGTCCGCTTTTTTTCTTCTCCTCTTTTATAATTTCCTTAACCTCGGGAGGCAAGGTATCTTTTGATTCTAAATTTTTTTGTACTTTCTTATAATATAACTTCAGGTTTTCTATCTGTTTAGCCCTGCCGATTATAAACGGGCAGATTTCTTGCGAGAAATTGTCCATGCTGTTATAACCGAACAAATAAAGCGCATAACCGGTTTTTAGTTGTTTTTTGTTCCTATGCCTGTAATTAAATGTTTTTGTCGCTAATCGGCTAGCGATTCCAAAGCGGAGCAGTAAATCCTGCAACTGTCGGCAGAGTTTTAATGAAGATGTGGCATAAAAAGGAATAGAGTTATTTTTAGAGAAAATAAAACCGTCGCCAGACCAGAGCCTGCCGATAAATAAAGCTAAGCTTTGTTTTGGTAAAGAAAAAATTTCAGGAGGAATAAACTTTTCAGGCGCTTTTTTGTAATCTAATCCGAGCTCTTCAATCCAAAGCCTTGCCCCGCACCTTTGTTGTGAAATTGTTTTTATGCAAGAAGCGTAATTCTCTTTGGCGAGCCCTTTATTCCAAGGAACGCCATTTTTTATAAACTTAAAGTCTCTGCCTGTGCCAGCGTAGACTTCAAAGCGCCCTCTTCTTCTTGTTATTTTAGCGCAAGTATTATTAAATTTTGTCAAATTTTCAACAAAATCATCTATAAGTATTTTTTCATTATTATAAAAATATATGCCGCTGGGATGGCAGGTATTCCCTTCGGAGATTACCCCTGCTAAAACAATTATTTCGTGCTGTTTCAAAGACGCGGTGCCCTCAAATGGCAAAAGCCTGCATAAACCGACTCTTTCACCGATCTTGAGATCGCCTAGATTCTTCCAACCAAAAATTGTAAAGAACGGATGATTTGAAGTAGCGATAATTTCTCTGCCCAGCGCGGTTCTTAGTTTATAAACAGGTTTAATTCCATTATAGACAATATCCTTAATTTTTGTTTTGGTAATTTTTAAATTATCTGAACAGCTAAAAGTGCAATCCGTCTTGCTTCTGTCTTCAAACAATTCTGCGACAGAGGAAATTTTACCGTTTTCGGCATCAACAATTTCTGTTGATCCCGCAACACATTTATTAAATCCGTACCCGGAGAAATATTCAACGAGGTCAAAGATTTTGGCAGACGTAGATTCTTTTATTTCATTCTTGGTGCAGCCAAGGATAAAATTCTTCCTTTGTTTTTCCATGACTTCGGGGATCTTTTTACCCATGGCTTTACGCAGGACATCTGCTTGGGCAAGGGTGAAGCCCGCAAGGGCGCTTGCGATTTGCATGATCTGTTCCTGGTAAACCATGATCCCGTAAGTTTCTCTTAATATATTTTCCAGTTTGGGGTGTTCGTATTTAACAGGTATGAGCCCGTGTTTTCGCTTAATAAAATCATCAAGCATCCCGCTTCCGATCGGCCCCGGCCGATAAAGCGCCAGAAGCGCTATCAGGTCTTCGAAACGCGCCGGCTCAAGTTTTCTCAAGAGGTCGCGCATCCCGGAACTTTCAACCTGGAACACACCGATAGTATGAGCAGAACTCAGGAGCTTGTAAGTATTCCGGTCATCGAGCGGGATAATTTCGATATCCAGGGAAACTCCTTTTGTTTGTTTGATGATCTTTAATGTTTCTTCAATAACGGTAAGTGTCCTTAGCCCCAGGAAATCCATTTTTAACAAACCGATTTTATCAAGGGCGGACATGCTGTAGCCGGTGGTTATCTGGTCGTCGCCTGTCTTAAACAGCGGGCTGTAATTGTCCAGCGGCTTATCTGCGATGACAACTCCTGCGGCGTGGATTGAGGCATGGCGGTTGAGCCCTTCCAGGGAAAGCGCGGTATTAAGAAGTTCGGTTATTTGGGAGTCTGTCTTATAAAGAGTATTTAACTCGATTTCGTTTGTCAGTGCGTCTTTTAAGGATATATTCGGGTCAGGAGGTATCATTTTTGCAATACGGTCTACATCGGCATATGCGATCCCCATGACACGGCCTACGTCTCTTACAACGGCCCGCGCCTGCATGGTACCAAAGGTAATGATTTGCGCGACATTTTCTCTTCCATACTTTTTGGTCACATAATCAATTACTTCCGGCCTCCTCTCATAACAAAAGTCAATATCTATGTCAGGCAGGCCGATGCGGTCAGGGTTAAGAAATCTTTCGAAGATCAGGCCGTATTTTAAAGGATTGATATCTGTAATTCCCAGGAGGTAGCTTACCAGGCTGCCGGCAGCGCTTCCTCTGCCCGGGCCCACGGGTATGTTCTTACTCTTTGCATAGTGGATGAAATCCCAAACAATCAGAAAGTAACTGGTGAATCCCATGCTTTG
>VGKM01000080.1 GCA_016867005.1 Candidatus Omnitrophota bacterium
AAATATAATCGATAGTATTACTTTTGATGATTTGGTGAAGAAAAATAAGAAGTTTGGTTCTTCTTTAGTTTATCAGATTTAAAATATGAGAATAGCCAGAGATATAACAAAATTAATCGGCAATACCCCTTTAGTGCGCCTGAACAGGATAACAGACGGCTCAGTAGCTATAATTGCGGCAAAACTGGAATCATTCAATCCCTGCGGCTCGGTTAAAGATAGGATCGGCCTTGCTATGATCGAAGAGGCCGAAAATAGCGGCAAGATTAAAGAAGGCGGAGTGATCTTAGAGCCGACCTCAGGCAATACGGGGATTGCTTTAGCTTTTGTAGCGGCTGTTAAGGGGTATAAACTGATTTTAACTATGCCTGAAACAATGAGCATGGAGCGCCGCCAGCTGCTGAAGGCATTAGGCGCAGAGATCATTCTTACTCCCGGGGCTGAGGGTATGTCCGGAGCAGTAAGGAAAGCAGAGGAATTAGCCAAAGACAATAAGGATTATTTTATGCCGCAGCAATTCAGTAATCCCGTAAATCCCCAGATACACCGCCGGACTACCGCGCGCGAGATATGGGCAGATACTGACGGGAAAATCGATATTTTAGTTGCGGGAGTAGGTACGGGTGGTACAATTACAGGTATAGCTGAAGCGATTAAAAAGAAAAAGCCGGGGCTGAAAGTGGTGGCAGTTGAGCCCTTGGATTCCGCAGTCCTCTCGGGAGCCAGGCCCGGGCCCCATAAGATCCAGGGCATCGGGGCAGGGTTTATACCGGAGGTCTTAAACCGGAAAGTTATTGATGAGATAATAAAGGTTTCAAATGAAGATGCCTTTCTTACAAGCAAGGCGCTGGCGAGCCAGGAAGGCATATTGGCAGGTATTTCTTCGGGGGCTGCAGTTTACGCGGCATTGGAAATTTCAAGGCGCAGGGAGAATAAGGGTAAGCTTATTGTTGTGGTCCTGCCTGATACAGGAGAAAGGTATTTAAGCACAGAGTTGTTCAGGTAAACGGTTTTAGTTTTTGGATTGTAAAAAAAGGAGAATAATATGAGAGAAAGAGTAGAGAAGGCGTTAGAACAGGTCAGGCCGATGCTGGCCGCAGACGGAGGGAATGTCGAATTAGTGGATGTTACCGATGACGGCATAGTAAAACTTAAGTTAACCGGGTCTTGCGGATGCTGCCCGATGTCTCAAATGACTCTTAAGATGGGCATCGAAAAGATATTAAAACAGGCAGTTCCGGAGATAAAAGAAGTGGTCGCAATCTAAAAGGACAGGTTAAATGAGGACGATAAAAGAAATAAACGAAAAAATAAAAAAAGGCGAAGTAGTAGTTGTTACCGCCGAAGAAGTCATTGATATCGTTAAAGATAAAGGCGCAAAGAGGGCTGCGCAGGAAATAGATGTGGTTACAACAGGCACCTTCGGCCCGATGTGTTCTTCCGGCGCCTATTTTAATATAGGGCATTCAAAACCAAGAATTAAGCTCGGGGGTGGCGTCTGTACTTTTAATGGCATCCCTCTTTATACCGGCTTTGCCGCTGTAGATGTATTTCTCGGGGCAACCGCAATCGCGGATGACGACCCGCGCAACAAAATCTTCCCCGGAGAATTTAAATACGGCGGAGGCCATGTAATCCAGGAATTGGTTGCCGGAAAAAATATAAAATTGGAAGGGACTGCTTATGGCACTGATTGCTATCCAGCGAAGAAAATCCAGGCAACGATCAATATTAAGGACCTGAATGAAGCGGTTTTATTTAACTTCCGTAACTGCTATCAGAATTACAATGTAGCGGTGAATTTATCCGATAAGGCTATTTATACCTACATGGGCATGCTTAAACCAAATTTAGGCAATGCTAATTATTGTTCAGCAGGGCAGCTTTCTCCGCTTTTAAAGGACCCGGATTACAGGACTATCGGGGTCGGTACAAAGATTTTTCTGGGCGGAGGCATAGGCTATGTTGCCTGGCAGGGTACCCAGCATAATCCTTCCGTAAAAAGAAAAGCTAACGGTATCCCGCAGGCGCCTGCCGGGACAATAGCGGTGATAGGAGATTTAAAACAGATGAAGCCCGAGTGGCTTGTCGGCGTAAGCATGCTTGGTTACGGCGTGACTTTGAGCGTAGGTATTGGGGTTCCCATACCTATCCTGGATGAAGAGATCCTTAAGTCGGCAGCGGTATGCGATGAAGAGATCTATACACAAATAGTCGATTATTCCCACGCTTATCCTCACTGCGTGCCGGGTTCATTGGGAGAAGTAAATTACGCCCAGCTTAAAACCGGGAAAATAATCGTCAAAGATAAAGAAGTGCCGACAGGCAGCTTATCCAGTTATTCCAAGGCATGCGAAATCGCCGGGGAATTAAAGGCATGGATTAAAAAAGGCGACTTTTTATTAACCGAGCCCGTAGAAAAACTGCCGAACGCAGCTTCGGGCTATACTTTTAAGCCTTTGAAAGAAGGCCCTTCGATCAGTTAGGGAGATTGATATGACTTCCAAAAAAATAGTCCTGCATTTTCCGCAGCGCCTGGTTGACCAGCCGATTGTCTATAAATTGGTAAAGGAATTTGACCTCCAGTTTAATATACTGAAAGCATCGGTGACCCCCCAGGAAGAAGGCTTGATGGTGCTTGAACTAGTAGGCAAGAAAGAAAATTTTGATAAGGGCGTTGAATATTTAAAATCCTGCGGTGTAAAGATCGAGCCCTTAAGCAAGGATGTTGTGCGGGATGAACACAAATGTACCAGCTGCGGGGTGTGCGTACCTGTGTGCCCTACGGGCGCCTTATCAGTCGATACGAAATCGAGAAAAATAAATTTCGACAATAAGAAATGCATTGCCTGCGAAATCTGCGTTAAAATCTGTCCTCCTCGCGCCATGGAAGTCCGTTTCTAGTAAGATGCCTTTAAAGAGAAAGACAGAAAAGTTAAAAAAGATAATCCGCAGCATGGGTTCATGCTTGGTTGCTTTTTCGGGCGGAGTTGACAGTACCTTTTTATTGAAGATCTCAAAAGATTGCCTGGGCAGCAAGGTTTTAGCTGTTACAGCAGATTCTTTTACTTATCCGGGAGAAGAGCTTGGATCTGCGAAAAGAATCGCCTCGGGCTTAAGAGCAAGGCATGTGATAATTAAGACGTTTGAGCTGGCGAGGAAAGATTTCTTTACTAACCCGGTTAACAGGTGTTATTACTGCAAAAAAGAACTTTTTTCCAGGTTGAAGGAAATCGCCAAAAAAGAAAAGATAAATTTTGTGGTTGACGCCAGTAATGCCTCGGATAAAGATGATTTCCGCCCAGGGAATTTGGCAAAAAATGAATTAAAGATCCGCTCTCCTTTGATTGAAGCGGGTTTTACCAAAGACGACATAAGATCCGCCAGCCGGAAATTAAATCTTGTTACCTGGGATAAGCCGAGCCTGGCATGTTTAGCCAGCCGCATTCCTTACGGGCAGAGGATTTCCCGGCAAGCCCTGAGCCGGATCAATCAAGCAGAAGGCGCCATTAAAAGAATGGGGTTCCGCCAGGTCAGAGTAAGGCATTATGACCGGCTTTGCAGGATAGAAATAGATAAGAAAGAGCTGGCGCGGGTAATTAAAAATCGGGCGAGGATCGTAGAAAAGTTGAAAAAACTGGGTTATAATTATGTAGCCCTGGATTTGGAAGGTTATCGTTCAGGGAGCATGAATGAAGGATACCTGAAATGAGAAAAGTTTATTTAGATTATGCCGCAACAACGCCTACTGACCCCGAGGTGATCAAGGCAATGGAGCCGTATTTCTTTGAGAAATTCGGCAATCCTTCCAGCATCCATTCATTCGGCCAGGAAGCAAAAAAGGCGCTGGAAGATTCGCGGGAAACAACTGCCGGATTCCTGGGCGCAAAGCCGGAAGAGATCATTTTTACAAGCGGAGGCACAGAATCAAATAATTACGCGATTTTCGGCGTTGCAGCGGCCATGCAGAATAAAGGCAACCACATTATTACAAGCTCTATCGAGCACCACGCAGTGCTTGAGCCGGCTAAGGCGCTGGAAGAAAAAGGGTTTCAAATCACATATTTAAAAGTGGATAAATACGGGATAGTCGACCCCGCAGATGTCAAAAAAGCAATTACCGATAAGACCATTCTTATTTCAGTAATGCACGCTAATAATGAGATAGGTTCAATACAGCCGATAAAAGAAATCGGCAGGATCGCCAGAGAAAAAGGCATATATTTTCATGCCGATGCGGTGCAGACCGTAGGGCACATCCCCGTGGATGTAAATGACCTGAACCTGGATATTTTGTCTTTGTCGGCGCATAAATTTTACGGCCCTAAAGGCGCGGGAGCTTTGTTTATCCGGAAAGGAACCCGGATTAAGAATTTCCTTCTGGGAGGGGACCAGGAAAAAGGCAGGCGTGCCTCAACGCATAATATCCCGGGCATTGTGGGCCTTAGCCGGGCATTGGAATTATGTAAAATTAGAATGCAGGAGGAGAATGAATCGCAAACGAGATTACGGAACAGGTTGATCAGAGAAATTACCTCAAAGATACCCGATTGTATCTTAAACGGCCATCCTGCAGAGCGCCTCCCTAATAATGCCAATATTTCCATCAAATATATAGAAGGGGAGTCGATACTGTTGAACCTCGATATGCTGGGTATTGCCGCTTCCACAGGTTCTGCCTGCACATCTACTTCTTTAGAGCCCTCCCATGTGTTATTAGCTATCGGGCTTTCACATGAAACAGCCCATGGCTCGTTGCGCCTTTCATTGGGGCGATGGTCGAAAGACGAAGATGTGGATTATTTGCTGGAAAATCTTCCCCCGATCGTCAAAAACTTACGTTCGATGTCGCCTCTATACGAGAAAAAACAATGATCCAGGAAAAAATAATCGAGATCCTTAAAACCAAGCATAAGTATTCCTCCGGGGAAGAAATCAGCGCACACTTAAAATTAAGCCGCCAGGCGCTGTGGAAACATATCCAGGAATTAAGGGACATAGGTTATGATATCGTAGCCGTGCCTCATTTAGGATATCAGCTTGTATCCTGCCCTGATAAGCTTTTGTCTTTTGAGATAAAACATAACTTAGGTACAAAATTTGTCGGCAGGAATGTGCATTATTTTGATACGGTGCGTTCGACCAATGATGCCGCCTTTAATTTAGGGATTGAAGATGCACCTGAAGGGACCGTTGTTTTAGCCGAATCGCAATCCAGGGGCAAGGGGCGTTTAGGCAGGGTCTGGGAATCACCGAAACAGAAGGGCATATATTTATCCTTAATACTTAAACCAAAGATAGCGCCTTCCAGCGCTCCTATCCTGACTTTACTTACTGCCATAAGTATTTCTGAAGCAATAAAAGAAATCGCTGAGATTGAAGTCAAAATCAAGTGGCCCAACGATTTGGTGGTCAATAATAAGAAAGTCGGGGGGATTTTAACGGAAATAAACGCCGAGCAAGACAGGATCCATTTTATAGTGATCGGATGCGGGATCAATGTCAATAACGATAAGGGGTCGCTTCCCCAGGGGGCAACTTCGCTTAAAGAGCAGAAAAAAGAGGCAGTCAACCGGATAAATCTTACTCAAGAGGTTTTGCGCAAGATTGAAGAAAATTACCTTAGATTAGCAGAGGAAGGGACAGGGTTTGTCATTGAAAAGTGGCAGGCGCTTAATACTACTCTGGGCAAAAGGATCAAAGTGGCGCTGGAGAGAGAGCATCTGGAAGGGGAGGCAATCGATATAGATAAAGACGGAGGCCTCTTGGTCAGGACCGACTCCGGTTTTATCCAGAAGGTCTCTTCCGG
>VGKM01000081.1 GCA_016867005.1 Candidatus Omnitrophota bacterium
TGCACAGACCTTGCCTTTTAATGATTCACCCCTGGTCCTAAGCATTTCTTCTACAAAATATACGCAGCCGTAACCGGTGGCCTCGGGCCTGATCAAACTACCGCCCCAGCTTAAACCCTTGCCGGTTAAAACCCCGGTAAATTCATTACGCAATCTCTTATACTGGCCGTACATAAACCCGATTTCCCTGGCGCCAACACCTATATCTCCGGCCGGGACATCTGTATCAGGGCCGATATGCCTTTGCAGTTCAGTCATAAAACTCTGGCAGAACCTCATTACTTCATTATCTGATTTTCCCTTAGGGTCAAAATCAGAACCGCCTTTGCCGCCGCCCATAGGAAGAGTAGTTAAACTGTTCTTAAACACCTGCTCAAAGGCCAGGAATTTCAGGATCCCTAAATTTACGCTTGGGTGAAACCTTAATCCGCCTTTATATGGCCCGATAGCGCTATTCATCTCTATGCGGTAACCTTTGTTGATCTGAATTTCTCCCCTGTCATCCAGCCAGGGCACCCGGAACAAAATCACTCTTTCCGGCTCTACCATTCTTTCAAGGATCTTTGCCTTTTGGTATTTTGGGTTTTTTTCCATAAAAGGCACTATTGATTCTGCTACTTCCCGGACTGCCTGATGGAATTCAGTTTCCCCGGGATTTTTGGCAATTACCCCTGCCATAAACTCTTCAATTTTCTTAGACATACGTTGTCCTTTCCTTTTGACTTACTTTGTCTTCCGGTTTTATTATTCGCTGATCCTTACAACGATCGCATTGGAAGCGGTTTTGGCCATGCCCATTGCTTCAATTACCGTGCCTTCCCCGCCGACGATATCGCCCCCTGCAAAAACCCTCTTCATTGAGGTCTCCATGTTATTCGGATCGACTACTACATCAAAGTATTTGTCTGTTTTTAACTGCGGGGTGGCGCTTGTCAGGACCTGGTTTGCAGAAAGGCCTATAGCAATAACCGCTAAATCGCAATCCATCTCAAATTCGCTTCCTTCAATAGGCACCGGCCTTCTTCTGCCGGAAGCATCCGGTTCCCCTAAACGGCACCTTAATGCCCTTATTTTTTTAACAAAGCCCTTTTCATCGCCGCTGAACCCTGTGGGCTGCACCAAAAACTCAAATTTTATCCCTTCTTCCCTGGCGTGTTCGATCTCAAGGCGCCTGGCAGGCATCTCTATCTCTGTGCGCCGGTAAATAATGGTCGTATTAACAGGGATGCCCTGCATTTTTTGTAAACGAAGGGCAGCCCTGGCCGCATCCATTGCAGTATTGCCTCCGCCTATGACCACTATATTTTTTCCGACATTGACCGGCGTATGGAATTCGGGAAATTTGTAGGCCGACATAAGATTAACCCGGGTCAGGAATTCGTTTACCGAATATATGTTGCAGAAATTTTCTCCTTCAACGCCTAAAAATGCCGGTACTCCGGCGCCAAGCCCTAAGAAAACACAGGAATACCCATCTGCGAAAAGTTCCTCCAGGGTGATTGCTTTTCCGACGATCGTATTGGGGACAATTTCCACGCCCAATTTTTTCAGGTAATCAATCTCATAATCTAAAATATCGCGGGGCAGCCTGAAAGGAGGTATGCCGTACCTTAAAACACCGCCGGATTTATGCAGGCTTTCAAAAATAACTACTTTGATGCCCCGCCTGGCTAATTCTCCGGCGCAGCATAATCCTGCGGGCCCGGAACCTACCACCGCCACCTTAAAATTCGCAAACTTTGCATCTTTTTCTACCGGGATTTCCAGGTTGTTTTTTACCCCATAATCACCGACAAACCTTTCCAGAAAATGTATATTAATGGCCTGCTCTGAAGCAAACGGCTCGCCTTTTTTAGTCAGGACACATGCCTTACGGCACTGATATTCGGCAGGACAGACCCTGCCGCAAATAGAAGGAAAATCATTTTTCTCCCTGATGGTAAAATATGCCGACTTGTAATCTTTTTTCGTGACCTCATAAATAAATTTTTTAATATTGATGCCTACGGGGCAGCCGGAAATACAGGCAGGATTTTTACACTGCAGGCAGCGGCTTGCTTCCTGAAGCGCTTCTTCCTCGCTGTAACCCAGGACTACTTCATCAAAATTTGCCCCCCTGGCAGAGGCCTCTTTTTCTTTAACTTTTACCGGTTCTTTTCTCATGATTTAAATCTTATACAGATTGCAGATATGTTTTTCCTGCTCTATATATACCCTGTTCCTCTTTTCTAATCCTTCCCAGTCAACCAATTCCGCGTCAAATTCCGGGCCGTCAACACAGCTGAATTTTGCCTTGCCGCCCACATTCACCCTGCAGCCCCCGCACATACCGGTAGCATCTACCATAAGGGCGTTGAGCGAAACGATCGTCTTAACGGAGAAATTCTTGGTGACCATGGCCACTCTCTTCATCATTGGTATCGGGCCGACGGCGTAAACTAAATCGTACTTGCCTGCCTTTAACAGATTCTCCAGTGCCGTCGTAGTAAATCCCTTTTCCCCGTAAGAGCCGTCATCAGTAAGAATATGCAGTTTATCGGAAACACTTCTCATCTCCTGTTCCAAAATCAAAAGCCCTTTTGTCCTGGCGCCCAGGATAACTTCGACATAGTTCCCCGCTTCTTTCAACGCCTTGGCAACAGGATAGATCTCCGCAATGCCGACTCCGCCTCCGATTAAAATTACCTTGCCGTAATTTTTAATCTCCGTGGCATGCCCTAACGGGCCGGTCAAAGCATATAAAGAATCGCCGGCTTTAAGCTTTCCTAAGAGCTTTGTAGTAAACCCCGCCTCCTGCACGATAACAGTGATAGACCCCTTGTTGATATCGGTATCAACAACAGTCAGGGGGATCCTTTCGCCTTTTTCACTCACCATAAGGACTACAAACTGCCCTGGCCTGGCTTTTTTAGCGACAAGGCCCGCAAGGATCTCTAATTTTGTAACTTTTACTCCGGAATTTTCGGTTAAAACTTCTTTGGCCAGTATTTTCATCCTAATCAGCTCGCTGTTGGTGAATATATTTTGTGCTCATTCTGCCTGCTTTTTAGGCAGAAGGCCTAAAAAAAGACAAGGACGTCCTTCTAGCGCTTATGCTCTAAGGACGTCCTTGTCCATGATACGCTTAAAGAGGGAATATAACACAAAAAGAATCCTTGTCAAGGAAAATCAAATATTATATCTTGGCTTCTACCCTGAACTCGGTATAAAAATTATTTTTTAAGTTAACTTTGCCTATGCTGTCGCGGTATTGAAAACGCTGGTTAAAAATGCGGCCAAAAGACACTGAGGCATCGATATAATTGTTTAACTCAATATCAAAACCCATGCCTGTATGGAATTCCTCGTACTGCAGGGCTGCCCCGTTTAAGCCGTCTTTACCCACCTTGAATTCACCACTTGACATACCGCCTTCCCAGAATGCCGTAATACGGTCGGTAATATCATACGAAATAGTCGGCCTCTCCGGCACAAGATTAAAAGCAAGCTTATCATTCGGCTGATAGATCACGCCTCCAAAAGGACAAAACGGATCTTCAAACCCGGGGTTGACTGCAAGCCCCGCAACAAAGGTCAGCTGCCGGTTCGGCTGATAAATTACCATCGCTTGCGAACCGAAATTGAAAGAATTCGCGTTAAAATTCCAGTTGTCTGAATAGAAGGATGGGGTGATGCCCAGCCGCAGATAAGTTTTTTCCAGCTTAAAAAACGGCAGGGTCGTTTCCGCACCGAAAGACACTGTAGTCAGATGGCCCGGCAGCGTAACCGGTACTGCATCGTTTGCATTTATATTAATGTCGCCTGCCCCAAAACCTACTTCTATAGGCAATTGGCCAAAGGCCTTAAAATCATAACTGTATTCAAAAGCAGATTTTATCACGGAAATCTTGCCTGGCTGGCTTGCCAAAGAAGAAGCAGGGATAAAACGCACATAGGAGTCGATTTCATTATGCGCTTCGGCCGCTTCATCCGGCTCAAGCACTTCCACCGCAGTGCTTAATTTCTGGCGGTATACCGCTTTATCGCTTTTATCAGTTGCCCTGGTAACCGCATCCACTTCTGCCTCAGCTTCTTCCATAGCTTCTGCCAGGACTATCTGCCTGGCATGATCGTCGGCAAACGCCTGTGAAACTATAATGGTAAGGGTTAACATAACAACCAAACCTGTCCCACCCCGGAGGTGGGACAGGTTGAGAGATGATTGGTAAAAAGGAGTTTTCATATTGAGTTATTTTTTAAAAGCGACAAGCGCTTTTTCGTTGTCAGTGGTCGATAAAACCATCCTTGCCGGACACTCGCCTGAACATGCGGTCCCGTAAATATATTTAATATCGATCCCCTCCGCTGCCAGAACCCCTGAGATCATTTTCAGCGCCCCGGCCTTATTCTCCAGTCCTAACATAATTATTTCATTCTCTTTTGCCGATTTGTAACCGGCCTTTATCAAAGCGTCGCTGGCGCGAAGATTATCTGCCGTAACGAGCATTATCTTAGCATTCCCGTCATCTTCCGCGTATCCTGCAACCGCCTCAACGTTTATGCCATGCTCAGCCAGAATCTTTGAGATGTCAGCCAATATACCGATTTTATTTGCTACTGTTATTACAATTTCTTTCCCGAGCTGTGCGTTTTTCAACATGGCTACTCCTCTCTCCGGTTAATACAATTTCTTATGTTCTAATCTATCCCAATCGCTGAACAACGCGCGGCACTCTTCTGCCATAAATCCCGCGTAGATCTTGATCCTGCTCTTTCCAATCTTTTTCATGCCGGTATTTGTAATACTGAGCTCATTAAAACCTATTTTCTTTGCATCTCTTATGCTTGTCCCGTAAACGATTGTCTTAATGCGCGCCCAGTGTATGGCAGAAAAACACATCGGGCATGGTTCCGTAGTAGAATAAATCGTGCAGCCGGACAGGTCAAAATTTTTTATTCTTCTGGACGCCTCTCTTATCGCGTTTATTTCCGCATGGGATGTGGCATCGCTTATTAAAACTTTATTGCGTTCAACTGCCAGAAGCTGCCTGCCTTTTATAATACAGGCGCCGAAAGGCCCCCCGGGGGCGCCCTTTTTAAGGTTTTTTCTTGCCTCTTTTATTGCAAGTTCCATGAATTTTCTATTTATTACGCCGGGCATGCTCAGGTTGCTACTGGGTCATTTTTATGAAATTCACGATTTCTTTCTGGTCCTTCTCGTCGATTTTGATAAAATTTATCCCGAGGCGATGCACCCCGTCTTCAACCACGGTGTTATAGCGCACCTGGCCTATTATTTCCATGGGGCCGTAGAAACTCACATGGCCGGTATTATCGACTTTGAACAAAGTAAATTTGATCAGCAGGTCTGTTTCATTGGGGATATCGATTTTGGAAGAAATCGCCATACCGCCTTCGCTTAAGTCGAGCGCGGTAGCCAGGATCTCCTTATCTCCGACCTGCATACGCAGGGTCAGAGGTTTATTGACCTGATAAACAACTGCCAGGCGAAGGCGAAGGCGGGAAAATTTACGCCTTTCCGGCCCTGGATAGGAAGTATTTTCCATATTTTTCCCTCTTTAGAAAGTTTGGCTAAAAAAATAATCAGTTGAAGTTATATTTTACTGCGAAAATAAGGGTTGGTCAATTATAAAATTGGCGACGATTAAAGATTGCTCTCTATGCATGCCCCCGGCACAAAATATGCCTTTTTTTAAAGTGCAATACGGGTTTCTGGCAGATAATTACTTGATGAACAACATTTCGCGGTACTTCGGCAAATCCCAATGCTCGTCGGA
>VGKM01000082.1 GCA_016867005.1 Candidatus Omnitrophota bacterium
CAGACGGATCTATCTTTGATAGCCGAGCATATTAAAAAGCTTAAACCCGATGTAGTTATTATTGACTCGATCCAGGTGATCTTTGAGCCGTCTATCAGTTCTTCTCCGGGAAGCGTCTCGCAGGTAAGGGAATGTTCTGGCATCCTGACTCAGATGGCAAAGAGCTCCGGCGTATCGCTTATAATCATCGGCCATGTTACAAAAGAAGGGGCAATCGCAGGCCCCAGGGTGCTTGAACATATTGTTGATACCGTGCTTTATTTTGAAGGCGACAGGTTCTCGGTATACCGCATCCTGCGCGCCGTAAAGAACAGGTTTGGTTCAACAAATGAGATCGGCGTATTTGAAATGACTTCCGGCGGTTTAAAGGAAGTGAAGAATCCTTCGGAAATCTTTTTGGCTGAGAAACCAAAGAACGTTTCCGGCTCGATTGTCACTTCAGTATTAGAAGGTTCCCGGCCGTTATTGGTCGAGATCCAGGCCCTTGTCAGTAAGTCATGTTTCGGCTACGCCCTGCGCAGGACGCAAGGGTTTGATTATAACCGCCTTAATTTGCTGGTCGCGGTTTTAGAAAAGCGCCAGGGGCTGCACCTTGAAACAGAGGATATATTTTTAAACGTTGCCGGTGGTATCAAGCGCATTTACCGATAAGGCCGTTTTGGAAAATGCCGTATTTTTGGGCGAAGTCGGCCTTACCGGAGAGGTAAGGAGTATTTCCCAGGTCAACCTGCGCCTTAATGAGGCGGAAAAACTGGGGTTTAAACATTGTTTTTTGCCTAAGAACATTTATAAGAACCTGGAGCCGAAATCCGGCGGCTTGGAATTAATTCCTGTTTCAACGCTGAAAGAGGCGTTGGACATATCATTGAAGAAATAAAAATATGGAAATGGAGGCAGTATTATGAACCTATTCTTATTACGTATTCTTTTTACCATCGGAAGCGGGATTGTCGGTTATCAAACTATCATTATCAATGATTCCGGTTTGTTAGGAGCGGTTATAGGTGTTGTAGGTGCCCTTGTTATAATCCTCTTGGAACTTGGTATGCGTACGGTTTCGGTCCGGGGCCTGTCTAGTGCGGTGTTTGGCCTGATCCTTGGGCTTATTATGTCAAAACTTGTCACCGATGCATTTGTTTTTGCGCCGATTTCTCCTAATGCAATGCCGGTCATAAAAGTGAGTTTGACTTTGATCTTCTGTTATCTGGGCATGGTTTTGGGCCTGCGCGGGAAAGATGAATTCAATATCATCATCCCTTATGTCCGCCTGCGCCGTCAGGACCAGATTGAAGAGCTTGCGGTTTTGGATACAAGCGTGATCATCGACGGAAGGATCCTTGATATAATTAAAACAAAATTCCTGGAGAGCAAAATCGTCATCCCGAAATTTGTCTTAAGAGAGCTGCAGCAGATCGCCGATTCTACCGACCCGATAAAGAGGCAGAGGGGCCGCAGGGGCTTAGAGATACTGCACATTATCCAGAAAGAAGCAGCGCACGATATTACCCTGCACGAAGAAGAATTTCCGGAAACGCCTGAAGTGGATGCGAAATTGGTGAAGCTGGCCAAATTACTGGATGCAAAGATCCTGACGGTCGATTTTAACCTTAACCGTGTTGCAAGCCTGCAGGGCATCAAGATCTTAAATATCAATGAGCTGGCAAATGCACTTAAGCCCGTAGTGTTCCCGGGCGAGTCCATGCAGGTCAAGCTTATTAAAGAAGGGAAAGAGCATAACCAGGCGATAGGCTACCTTGAAGACGGCACAATGGTGGTTGTTGAAGAAGGGCGTAAGCTATTGGGCCAGGAAGTAAGAGTTTTGGTCACATCTGTTTTGCAGACACAGGCAGGCAGGATGATCTTTACCAAATTAGACAGGTAATAAACAGACGCCAGGAAAGCAAACATGTATTGCAGCGCTATAGTCCTTGCTGCCGGATGCGGCGCGAGATTAAAATCAAAGACACCTAAGCCGCTGGTAAAATTAAATGGTTTACCGGTTATTTTGTATTCTTTAAAGACGCTCGGAGAGCTCCCGCAGGTTAAAGAAATTATTGTAGTAGTAAACCCGTCGAATAAAAAAGAAATTACAAGGATCGCTAAGCGCTACTCTTTACGTAAGGTTAAGGGATTTGTATTGGGGGGCAAAGCCCGACAGGATTCTGTGCGGAAGGGGCTTGCTGCTGTCAGTAATTGCGCTGATTTCATCTTGATCCATGATGCTGCAAGGCCGTTTGCGGATAAAAAAACGATCTCCGGCGTGATCGCCAAGGCCAAAAATTGCGGCGCGGCTATTGTTGGAATGCCGGTAAAGTGCACAATAAAAGAAGCTCATGGCTCATGGTTCATGGTTCATAAGGGCGGCCTAGTAAAGAAAACCCTCGACAGAAACAAGCTTTGGGAGATACAGACGCCGCAGGTTTTCAATAAAGATTTAATTTTGGCGGCTTTTAAAAGGTTCGGCAGGGAAAAAGTAACCGATGACGCAATGCTGATTGAGAAACTCGGCAAAAAAGTTAATATTGTTCAAGGGTCGTATAATAATATTAAGATTACAACGCCGGAAGATTTATTAATCGCAGAGGCAATAGCCAGGAACCTGTCCCACCCCGGAGGTGGGACAGGTAAGAAATGATATGCAATACAGGATAGGCATAGGATACGATATCCATAAATTGGTCCGGGGCCGTAAATTATTTATCGGAGGCCTTCTTATTGATTATCCCAGGGGCCTTCTCGGGCACTCGGACGGTGATGTCCTTTTGCATGCTATTTGTGATTGCCTGTTGGGCGCTGTTTCAGAAGGCGATATCGGGATGCATTTCCCCGATACAGAACCGAAGTTCGAAGGCATAGCCAGCACCGAGCTGCTGATAAAGGTTTATGAATTAATTAAAGATAAGGGCTATGCCATAAATAATATAGACACGGTGATAATCGCGGAAGAGCCGAAGCTCGCTTCGTATAAAAAAGAGATCCGGAAGAATATTGCTTTGATCCTCGGGATAAAAGAAGATTTGATCAGCATTAAAGCAAAAACCAACGAAAAACTGGGGGAAATCGGCAAAAAAGAGGCGATTGCCGCCTATGCTACAGTTTTGTTGGTTAAGGGGGAATAGAATGGAATTATTGGCCAGGATATTGATTTTACTGCTTGCTTTATTTATTATTAAGCTCGTAGTTATTTCGCTTTTGTTTTACCGGGAGATAAAAGAGGCGCAGAAAAAAGACCCGGCGGCGAAAAGCTTCCTGGAAATCCTGCTTTTATACCAGGGGTTACAGGCAATTATAAGTTATCGCTTCGCTCATTTTCTTTATAAGATGCATCTTTATTTCCTGGCGCGTTATTTGAGCCAGCTTGCCCGGTTCTTTACGGGCATAGAAATACATCCCGGTGCCACCATCGGCAAAGGGCTGTTTATCGACCATGGAATGGGCGTTGTGGTGGGCGAGACCGCCGTAATCGGAGATAATGTGCTTCTGTATCAGGGCGTAACCCTCGGTGGCACAGGCCTGGAACATGGCAAGCGCCATCCTACTATCGGCAATAATGTGGTGATAGGCGCAGGCGCCAAGGTCCTGGGGAATATTACCGTTGGCGACAATTCATATATCGGAGCCAATGCCGTAGTGATCAAAGATGTCCCGCCGGACTCAACAGTGGTAGGAGTCCCGGGCCGGATTACCCGCCAGGACGGCAAAAAAATAGAAGTAAGCCTTGATCATGTCCACGTGCTTGACCCTATTATGCAGTCAATTGAGGAACTGGAAAAGAGGATCAATAAGCTGGAAGAAAAGTAGTTTAAATGCCAATTCAACTATACAACTCCCTTACCCGCAAAAAAGAAGAATTCGCGCCCGTTAATCCGCCGGAAGTAAATATCTATACCTGCGGCGTGACTGTTTATGATGAAAGCCATATTGGCCATGCCCGCAGTTTATTTTGTTTTGACCTGGTCAGGCGGTATCTTAGATTCCGCGGCTACGGAGTAAGGTTCGTGCGCAATATTACCGATATCGACGATAAAATCATCAACCGCGCAAATGAACTGAAAACCGACTGGAAGGACCTGGTGAGAAAATACATTGCCAGGTATTACGAGGATTTGGAATGCCTGGGTATTGAAAAAGGCGATTTTGAGCCGCGGGCCACCGAAAATATCCCGGATATGGTTAAATACATAGAGTCGTTGATAAATAAAGGTTTTGCTTACGAAGTAGGCGGGGATGTTTATTTTAATGTTAGAAAATTTTCCTCTTACGGGCAGTTATCAGGCCAGGGCATTGATGCAATGGAAACAGGTACCAGGATCGAGGCCAATGAACAAAAACGCGACCACCTGGATTTTGCGTTATGGAAGAGCTCAAAGGAAAACGAGCCGTCATGGGACAGCCCTTGGGGAAAAGGCAGGCCCGGCTGGCATATTGAATGTTCTGTAATGAGCCAGAAATTCCTGAAAACCGATACTCTGGATATTCATGCCGGAGGCAGAGACCTTATTTTTCCCCACCATGAAAATGAGATCGCGCAGGCAGAGGCATTAACCGGAAAGCCCTTTGCGAAATACTGGCTGCACGGCGGCCTTCTGACTATCGACGGACAGAAGATGGCAAAGTCATCGGGAAACTTTGTGACAATCAGGAATTTTCTGGGCAAGTACCCTGCAGGGGTATTAAAACTTTTTTTCCTTCAAACGCATTATTCCCAGCCGATTGATTTTACCTGGGCTGCAATGGAAGAGAAGCGTTCAGCATTAGACAGGATCATGATTTTTTTAAAAACGCTGGAGCGCAGGGAAAAAGGGATTGAGCCGTTTACCCGGACCAATCTTAAAAACATCCTTTCTCCTGTTGAGTTAAAAAATATCATTAATGATTTCCGTCAGGATTTTATTGACGCGATGGACGACGATTTTAATTCTCCTCAGGCAGTTGGAGCGTTGTTTGAGATTATTACTGCTTCTAATAAAATTTTATGCGACAGAGGGTTTACCGAAGCCCACCTTGAGCCGCTTAGTTATGCGCGGGACGTGGTTTTGGAATTAGGGGGGATACTCGGGCTTGATTTTTCTCCTTTAAAGCCGGCGCTGGCAGAAGACGAGATTGATAAATTGATAAGCTTGAGGCAGGACTTAAAAAACCAAAAGAAATTTGACGAAGCAGACCGGATTAAAAAAGAACTTTTAGAAAAGAATATAGTGTTGGAGGATATCAAGGGCGGCAAAACGCTTTGGCGGGTAAAGGTTTGATGAATCTGTCATGTTTTCTCGCTCATAGATAGTTGCGGGTCCTGTCTGCTGCGCCACCTCGTCCGTGCTCGCTTACGCTGCGCGCGGGCAAGGGCTTCGGCTCCGCAGCCACCCGCAAGCAAAGTATCCGCTCGAAAACACGCCAGGTTATAATGTTCTTAGCGGATGGCTTGGCTGTGTTTTCGAGGGACGTGGAGGCAAGGAGCGGGCATGGTTTCCGCATCCGGCTCCGAATTAGAAAAAAGACTGTTATATAGGGCCCGGATGCGGAAGAGCGACGCAGCCGACCCGAGCGAAGCACCGCCCCGCTGGGGCGGGGCGAGCGTTCCCGAGAAAATACAGACAAGACAGACGCGTAACTATAAAGGAAGTATGAAAGGTAAGTTTATTACATTTGAAGGGCCGGAGGGGTGCGGAAAGAATATTCGGCTGCGCATGCCATGGTTAAGCTTGTGCGTTCTACCGTTAATTATTTTTATCTGCGGGTGTTCGACAGGAGGCGCAATCTTTATGCCGAAAGGG
>VGKM01000083.1 GCA_016867005.1 Candidatus Omnitrophota bacterium
TAAAACAAAGGGCTCTTTATTCTTAACTCTTAATGCAGCATTAATGCCGGCAACCATCCCTTGAGCCGCTGCCTCTTCGTAACCGGTTGTGCCGTTAATTTGGCCTGCGAAATACAAATTTCTGATTAATTTTGTTTCTAAACTCGGATACATCTGAGTCGGCTCAACTACATCGTGTTCTATACCGTAGCCGAAACGTAAGATCTTTGCATTCTCCAAGCCTTCAATAGAATGGATTATCTTAAGCTGGACATCCTCCGGTAAGCTCGTTGACAAGCCGTTCGGATAGATAAAGTTTGTACTGAGCCCTTCCGGCTCCAAAAAAACCTGGTGCCTTTCTTTATCCGCAAATTTGACTATTTTATCTTCAATAGAAGGGCAATACCTGACACCCGTTGCCTTGATTATGCCGGCATAAAGAGGCGATTTATCAAGGTTATCTTTAATGATCCTATGGGTATCCTGGTTAGTATAGGTAATATAACAGGGGATTTGTTTCTGCTTTAACTTTTTTGTAGAGAAGGAAAATGGTTTTGGGGGATTATCGCCGCTTTGAACAATCAATTTAGAAAAATCTATAGTATTTTTGTCAAGCCGCGGGCAAGTCCCTGTTTTAAAACGAAGGATTGTAAAACCCAGCTCTATTAACTGCTGGGGCAGGCTTACGCTTGCCGGCTCATCAACCCTTCCTGCCTGGACATGCTTCAAGCCGATATGGATTAGGCCATTAAAAAAAGTCCCGGGCGTAACCACGACACATATTGAATGGATCTCTTCATCATTATCCGTAATAATTCCGCGGGCAACGCTATCTTCAACTATCAACTGTTTTACTTCTGCTTCTTTTAAAAAAAGGTTCTTTTGCTTTTTTAATACATCCTGCATATATGCAGAATAAAGCGCCATGTCAATCTGCGCCCGCGATGACTGCACTGCCGCGCCTTTTGATGCATTAAGGACCCTGAATTGTATGCCGCAGGCGTCCGCTGCTCTCGCCATTTCACCGCCCAAAGCGTCAATTTCCTTAACAAGCTGGCCCTTGCCAACGCCGCCGATAGCCGGATTGCAGCTCATTTTTCCTATTGCCCCGGCTCTTAGCGTTACCAAAAGGGTTTTCAAACCCATCCTGGCAGAAGCAAGGGATGCCTCAATACCCGCATGCCCGGCGCCTATTACTATAATATCGTAATTATTCATAATGGCTTAAAGACTAAAGCGCAAAACTAAGATTTAGTTTTGCGCTTTAAGATCTGTTAAAGTTATATTTATTATACTATTCCTTCGCTGTCTTCACAAGAAGGGGCATAATTTCGCGGCCCAATATTGCCCCGATCGAACCTAACCTTGCCGACTTCTCTGAAAAACTCAAAGTCCCGTCAGGCCTAACGCTGCCCCCGGAAATTAACAACGGTACAGGGTCTGCCGAATGCGCTTTAATGGCACAAACAGTAGAGTGGTCCGCGGTTACCGCAATAACGGTATTTTTAATATCCAGCCCTGCCAACAGGTTAGTGAAAAAATATTTGTCTATTGCCTCGATGCTCTCTTTTTTCTTCTGAAAGTTTCCGTCGTGAGCCGGCTCATCCGGGCCTTTAATATGGATATAGATCCCGTCGTAATTCTTAATGGATTCCAGGGCGATTTTTGCCCAGACAGGATAATCCACATCCACATGGCCCGTAGAAGAAGGCACATCGATTATTTCAATGCCGGTAAGAAGGGCAATGCCTTTTTCAACAGGCATCTCGACAAACGAGCCGAATTTCAGGTTAAAAACCGACCCGATTTGCGGAAATTTCGGCAAATGATCTCCGGCATCGCGCGAGAGGATGATATTGCCGGGCATCTTGCCTTCGGAAACGCGCTTTTTATTCACAGGCGAATCGTTTAAAACCTTATTTACTTTTTCTGTAAATTCATTCAATGCCGCAGCAGCTGCTTTTGCTTCGGGCAAATCAACATATCCGGGCATAGGCGCCGACACCGCCACAAAATTCTCAAATTTCTCTTTTGCTACCCCAAACACCCCTTCCCTGTCATAAGCAGGATCGGTATTAGTGATCCATCCGGATAATTTATTATGCATGCCCCTTATTACAAGGACTCCGCGGTGCCCGATGGTATTCTTGAACTCAAACGTGCAATCGGTTAAAGTGACCCTGGAATTTATTTCCCGCGCTAAATTTGTCGCTTCTTCTGTAGTAAGATTCCTGCCTACCCTGCGGTCTTTGATAGTACGGCCATCATCAGCCACGGTAGCAAAATTAACGCGGAAGGCGACATCACCGTCATTAATATCAAGCCCTTCGGCAAAACTTTCCAGGGGCCCGCGCCCGGTATAATATTTGTGCGCGTCGTAACCCAACAAACTGATTACTGCAATATCCGATTCAGGGGCAATGCCTTTCTCAACCGGATACACAATCCCTGTCTTGCCTTGTTGCGCTAATCGGTCTAAATTAGGCGACAACGCCGCCTCTAAAGGCGTCTTATCGCCTAATTCTTTAAGCGGTAAATCCCCTAAGCCATCTAAAACAACATAAAGTATTTTCTTCATTTACTCTCCTAACATTTACTATACCCGCAATAACACTTAACACAACCTTCTTCATGCCGAAGCGTCCCGCCGCAATCAGGGCAGACGCCGACAATATCCGCACGGGAAACAACCGCAGCTTCATCATTATGGGAATGTTTCATTGCAACACTGGCAACAGAAGATGGTACCTCGCTTAACACATTATTAACCAAACGCTTCTCAACTACCCGCGCGATCGCATCGGAACATGAGAATATCCGCTGGCCTTTTTCCCATGACGGGCTGGGGCAACGGATATTGCGCAGCTGTTCAATAATGGACTTCACCTCTATCCCCGAACGGAAACCCAAAGAAACCAATCTCCCGATTGCCTCCAATTGCGATGCCGCGCATCCGCCGGCCTTGCCCATCTGCGTAAATAATTCAAACGGCCTGCCTTGTTCGTCTATATTGATAGTAACATAAAGATTGCCGCAACCGGTAGCTACTTTTGTGGTGGTGCCGATAATCACTTCCGGCCTGGGGCGCGGGCTGATCTTGCCCGGCTCATGGATCAGATGGTCCTGCTTTACTTCTTTTGTTTTGCCGACATTTAATACCTGTTCTTCGCGGCTCCTGTCGCGGTAAATAGTAATACCCTTACAGTTTAATTCATAGCTTAATAGGTATGCCTTCTTAACATCTTCAATTTTGGCTTCATGCGGGAAATTGATGGTTTTGGAAGTCGCGTTATGCACATATTTCTGAAATGCTGCCTGCATCCTCACGTGCCATTCAGGGCTTATATCATGCGAGGTGACAAATACCCTTTTCACGTCTTCCGGGATGCCTTCAATATCCTTTAAAGATGCGCTTTCCGCGATCTTCTCCATAAGGGCGCGGCTGTAAAAACCCCGCGCCTTGGCGACTTCTTCAAAAAGCGGCTCAACCTCTACTAATTTATCATTATCCATGACGTTGCGGTAATATGAAATGGCAAAAAGCGGCTCAACCCCGGAAGAACAAGGCCCGGCGATAATGCTGATTGTTCCCGTGGGCGCGATAGTTGTAAGAGTGGCGTTACGGACCTTCATGCCGCCTTCTTTTTTATCAAAAATGCTCCCCTTAAACGCAGGGAACACCCCTTTTTCCTGGGCAAGTTTCCTTGATTCTTTAACGGACTCATCCAGGATAAATGACATTATCTTCTCTGCCAAAGCAACCGCCTCATCGGAATTATAAGGAATGCCTAAACGTATTAAGAGGCTTGCCCAACCCATCACTCCAAGCCCGACTTTACGCGTGGCGCGCGTTGCTTCTTCTATTTCCGGCAGGGGGAATTTATTCACATCGATAAGATTATCCAGAAAACGCACCGCAAGATGGGTCGTCCCCTTTAATTTATCCCAGTCGATTTCATAACGGCCGTCAGATGTCGTTTTATACATCTTGAATAAATTTATGGAGCCCAAATCGCAGCTTTCATAAGGAAGAAGCGGCTGTTCGCCGCAGGGGTTAGTGCTTTCGATTTTCCCGAGTTTCGGGGTAGGATTAGATTGGTTGACGCAGTCAATAAAAATGATCCCGGGTTCTCCGTTTTTATGCGCCTGTTTGACTATTAGATCAAAAACAGTTTTAGTATTAAGACTTTGCACTACTTTTTTTGAATGCGGCTCGATCAGGTCATAATCTTCGCCATTTTCCAACTTTTTCATGAAATCATCCGTAAGCGCGACGGAGATATTAAAATTTGTGATTTGCCTGTTGTCTTCTTTGCAGGAAATAAACTCCACGATATCAGGATGGTCGACGCGCAAAATACCCATATTCGCGCCTCTACGCGTACCGCCCTGTTTTACGGCTTCGGTTGCCGAATCATAGACCTTCATAAATGAAACTGGCCCCGAGGCAACGCCTCCGGTGGTCTGCACCACCGAATTCTTCGGGCGCAGCCGGGAAAATGAAAAACCGGTACCGCCTCCTGATTTATGGATCATTGCCGTTGCCTTCAAGGTCTCAAATATCGATTCCATCGAATCTTCGATCGGCAGGGTGAAACAGGCGCTTAACTGGCCCAGCTGGCGCCCCGCATTCATAAGGCAGGGGGAATTCGGGATAAATTCTAATGAAGCCATGGCGCGATAAAACATCTCTTCTGTAGCCCGGATCTCTTCTTCTGTCTTGCCGTAGGCCTTGTCGGCTGACGCAATTGCCTCTGCAACCCGGCGGAACATTGCTTCCGGAGTTTCAATTACTTTGCCGTCTTTGTCTTTTTTGAGGTACCGCCTTTGTAAAACCTTTAAAGCATTGTCGGATAATTCTAGCGCCATACTTCACCTCGAGTTAAAAAGATTAATGGGATTGGGTTTCGCAAAAAATTATAACAAACATTGTTTTGGCTGTCAATATAAAAATACAATATGTAGTATTATGGGGCGGGCGGCATACTACAAATTGTGTGCGGACTCCCTGATGACAAGCTCCGTCGGTAAAACAATTTTCTTTGTTTTAGGCCTCTTTTCAGCGTTCATAATGGCGTTTAACTCTTCGACGCTCATCTGCGCCATTCTTACAAGCGGCTGCCTGACTGTAGTCAGGGCCACGGGCCCGTAAAGGCCGGAAGGATTATCATCAAAACCGACGATTGATAGATCATCGGGGATCTTCTTCCCCATTTCTCTTACCACTGTCATTACTTCCAAGGCCATTGAATCGCTTGCTACAAATACGGCAGTCGGGCCGTCGGGGATCTTTACCAGGTCTTCCGCCGCCTGCCTTGCCTGGCCGCGCGAATAATCTGTTTTAAAAATATACTCCTGGCGCAATTTAATATTGTTTTTACTAAGCGCCTGCTTATACCCTTCTAGGCGGTGCGCGGCAGCCTGGGTTATCAGGTCGCCTGAAATATGCGCGATCTTCTTATGGCCCAAGCTTATCAAATAGCTCGTCGCTGTTTCAGCGCCGCCAATATTATCTACCGCAATACAGTTTACATCCAGGTCTTCAACGTAGTTATTGATTACAATAGCGGGGATGTTGCTTTTTATTGCCTCTTCTACTTTTTCGCGGTTGCCGATTATATCCGCAAAGATTACCCCGCCTACACCCCTTAAATTAAGGGATGTCCGCACATCTGTT
>VGKM01000084.1 GCA_016867005.1 Candidatus Omnitrophota bacterium
TGAAGCGCCGATTTTAACGGATAAAAGAAAAGTCGCAAAACTAAGCCAGGTGTTGGTAAGCAGGCTTGCAAGGAGCGCGCTGGCGCGGTTAAGCTTAAAAATAAAAGCGCAAAATAAAGATGCCAAAGGCCCGGTGCCGGGGAAAATCCCCAGAGCCACGCCTGCGCCAAAGCCAAGCGCGATTTTCTGCGGAGTATCGTGTATCCTGAATAACTTTATAAAAATCAGTTTTACAAACCTTCTGATACTATTTAGTATTGTTTTGTTCTTCATCTTTTAAGAGGCGCTTCAGGATCTTTCCGGTTGTGTTCTTCGGCAGAGAATTCCTGAATTCTACATACTTGGGGATCTTGTATGAGGCCATCCTCTCTCTTAGATATTGGATAATCTCATGTTCCGTAGCTTTTTCTTCTTCCTTAAGCACTACAAAACCCTTAGGCACTTCTCCCTTATGTTCATCAGCGATCCCGATAACAGCAGCTTCTTTAATCTTCGGGTTTTGATAAAGTACTTCCTCAATTTCCCTGGGATAAACATTCAGGCCGCGGACATTGACCATCTCCTTTTTTCTACCGGCAATATAAACATATCCTTCGGAATCAAATTTTGCCATATCCCCTGTATAAAGCCAGTTGTCCTTTAATACTTCTTTGGCTTCCTCTTCTTTCTCATAGTAACCATGCATGACATTGGGGCCCTTCACCAGAAGCTCCCCTATTCTTTCTTTGCCGAGCGTAATCCCTGATTCATCCACAATCCTTAATTCTATGTTCTTTGATAAAGGAAGGCCGATGGATCCGGCTTTTCTTTTTCCTTTAAGCGGGTTCAAGGTGACTACCGGAGAGGCCTCTGTCAGGCCATACCCTTCTAATAAAGGGATGCGGAATTTTCTTTCAAATCCCTTAAATGTTTCAACAGGAAGCGCTGCCGCACCGGAAATGCATAATTTAACGGGGTTCAGTAATTTGATAATAGGAGTATGCAATAATCTTGGCAACTTCATATTTTTAAGAATCGTATACATAGAAGGTATGCCCACAAATACCGTAACCCGGTGTTTGCGGATTGCACGGATTACGCGCTTAAACGGCCGCACTGATTTCATTACGACGATCTTTCCCCCGGTTAGGATAGGCAGGTTCATACAAACAGTGGCGGCAAAAGAATGGAACAAGGGCAATATGCAGATGAGCGTATCGCGGCAGGTGACTTTAATCGCTGCGGCAGAATCTTCTGCATTAGAGACAAGGTTCTGGTGTGTAAGCATAGCGCCCTTAGGAAACCCTGTAGTGCCGGAAGTATAAAGGACTACCGCCAAATCATGCGGCCTTGTGTCGATTTTTCTTAAAGACCCATGATCATAATGATTGAATTCACGCAAGGAAAGCGTATCGCCACTGGTTTTAGAAGTAGTAATAATATGCTTTAAGCTATCAACTCTTAAACGCAGCTCCTCTGCCATGCCTACATAAACCCGGGAAGTTATTAACGCGATTGCCCCGGAATCATTCAATATATACTTTGCCTCCTCTATTTTAAACATGTAATTGATAGGCACAACTACTGCGCCGGCCTTAAGAACGGCATAATAAGCAAGGATGAATTCCGGGCAGTTATCCAGGAATAGAGCTATCTTGTCCTGCTCTTTTATTCCTAAATTGATAAGGCCACAGGCAACCTTGTTGGTTAAATCGTCAAGTTCTTTATAGGTGATGGTTTTACTACCGAAGATAATTGCTTTGCGGCGGGGGTGTTTTGCGGCACTATCGTTTAAGCATTGGCTTAAAGTTTTTAAGGTCATTTATAAACTTTGTTTGATATTTGTCCCCTGAAACCTGTCTAATCCTCCGGACTCCTGGATCCAACCGTTGGATAAGCCATAGCGATGCATGGATTCTTGCGCATTTTTATACTCTTCTAAAGTTATGCGGCGAGAAAGCTGGCTTATTCCTTCTGCTTTGTAACAGGGAAAATACTGGCTCATCAAACTGATATATGTCTCCGGGGAAAGCTCATCAGCTATAAATTTCATGGCCTTATCTGTGCCGGAGGAATTTTGAGGCAATACCAGGTGCCTTATTATCAGGCCACGTTTCATTATACCTGATTCGTTGATTTTAGCAATACCCACCTGGCCATGCATCAGTTTTACCGACCGGCGGTTATACTCCGGATAACCAGGGGCAGAGGAATATTTTATTGCCATTTCATCTTCGGAATAACGCATATCAGGAAGATAAATATCGATTATACCCGAAAGCATGCAAATTACCTCGGGAAGCTCATAACCTCCGGTATTATAAACAATGGGTAATTTAAAACCCTTGGGGATGGCAATAAGAAGTGCCTTAAGGATCTGGGGCAAAACATGGGTCGGCGAAACAAAGTTTACATTGTGGCAATTCATATCCTGGAGCTGCAGCATGTAGTCAGCTAATTCTTCGCAGCTTACTTCCTTGCCCCTTCCCTGCTGGCTGAATTCAAAATTCTGGCAATAGACACAGCCCATATTGCAGTTTGAGAAGAATATTGTGCCTGAGCCGTTTTCACCGGAAATAGGCGGCTCTTCGCCATGATGCGGCATATAGCTATAAACCATAGCGCGCTGGCCCGTCTTACAGAAACCTTTTTCGTCCTTTAAGCGGTTAACCCTGCATTTGCGCGGGCAAATCTCGCATGACGCCAAGCTATTAAACATTTGAGCTGCGAGTTTTGCCAAACTGCCGTTATTGTATGATTCAAGATAAGACGGGTACATGCGGATTATTTATTCACCTGTTTTGCATAAATATCTCTTAATCTTTTAAAAAAATCAATGTAGGCATAAGATTTAAAATCCGGGTAGGTCCATTCAAAGCCACGGTAAGTTTTATTCTGATAAGCAAGGGTCACTTCGGCAAAAATACCCTTTCCTATGTAAACCCTGTGATAGAAATCCTTGGTAGATGCCAGGATTATTTTGGCATGGTCCAAAATACCGGGATCGATATTGATCAGGCGGCAGCTTTTATGCGAGAATTTCTTTTCAAGCGAGTTTGTAAATACCTTTATAGAAGCAAGTTTATGCTGTTGGATTAGCCTTTCGGCGCTTAAAAATCTTTTCTTAAGCCCTGTCCCCATTTCGGCGGCGTAATAATCGGTAAGGCCAAAGTCAAAACAGCCGCTTTCCAGGTCGATTTTTCCGAAACGCTTTTCTATAATTTTACGGCAGGAAGAATATACGGGTTCTTCTTTGAAAATAAACCCGAAAAAAAGTTTTACTTGGTGTGGGGCGCCTACTTTGCCCATTGATGATTACTGGCAGGTGACTTCTTGGGAAATAAATTGGTTAACGTACTTTGCGATTATCTTTTTTTGGCTTTCCTTGATCTCGTTAAAGAAAATGGCGACGTTAAAACCCCCGTCGGGAGCATCTTCGCTTCTAACGATTACGCCGTTACACTCCACATCATAATGCTCTTTGCCGTGTTCCGTGCAGACCGGCAAATTAAGCTTAATCGCGATTTTTGTAAACGGAGGGATGTACTTGCCGATATGGCAATAAGCACCCAAACTTGAAACATTCTGGGTCGTAGTAGAAAAATCATATCCTCCTGCCGCAATCTTTACGGGAAGGTTATGGTCAAGGCGCGGGTGTAGCCTTCTTTCTCTTTTCACTTTTTGTCTTCCTCTTTTGGTTGAGTAGCTTTTTTCCAGCACTTTTTAGTGCAGTAAAGTTTATTATTACGGTAATAACTTCTGATCTTCTTTAATGGCTTATTGCAGGCCGGGCAGTTTGTCTGCTTCTCTACTACCGGCGCGGCTGCTGCTTCGGTTTTTGCTGCTTCTGCACTCATTGGATTCCTCTCCTTGGACTATTCTGTTTTAAAATTAATGTAATCTTCCAAAAACATCTTATCTTTGCCTTCAAGCTCCAGGAACTCAACGCCTAACTTGAACCTGTCGCTGAACGGGAGGTTATTGACCCAGGCAACGCGGCCTACAGCTCTTAAGGCCCTTGATAAAACACTCATCTCAAGCGATAGTAGAGTATTCGGCGGGATAAACTTTCCGTTCCTAAAGCTCAAGCCCCCGATAGAAATATCATCAATGACTGAATTGTCATATTCGGGCTTGCCCCTGACCTGAAAACGCAACGGTGATACTAATTTTATACGTGAAAACTGCCTTTTCCCCTCTATTAGATTTGCCATAAATATGGTTTTTAGAGGAAGCCGTGGCTTTTCTTCACTCAAACTTACAAGAAATATAACATACAATTAAGCATCTGTCAATCAAAACCTCATCCACCCGTCCAACCTGACAGGTTAGGCCCGGAAGAGCTTTACAAAGAGGCATTTTTTTATTATAATTATCCTTGAGAGAGGCAAAAATGTATTGTGATTTCTATGGATTAAAGGAGCGGCCGTTCAATGTAACCAGCGACCCTTCATTCTTTTTCCTGAGCCAAAAACACAAGGAAGCCCTGTCTCATCTTTACTACGGGGTCACCCAGAGAAAAGGGATCATGGTCATTACCGGAGAAATCGGCACCGGGAAAACTACGCTTTGCCGTTTCTTTTTAAGCCAACTGGGTAAGAACGTAAAAACTGCCTTCATCCTTAATCCGCACTTCTCGGAGATCCAGTTGCTGGAAGCAATCATCAAGGATTTCGGGATTTTCTGTGCCGATAAAACACGCCTTTCTTTTATAAGCGAACTGAACCGCTTCCTCCTATCGGAATCCGAATCCGGCAATAACGTGGTCTTGATCATCGACGAAGCACAGAACCTCAAACCCAATCAGCTGGAACAGGTGCGCCTTCTTTCAAACCTTGAAACCGAAAAAGAAAAACTTATTCAGATAATATTAGTAGGCCAGCCGGAATTAAACCGCAGGCTTAATTTATACGACCTGCGCCAATTACAGCAAAGAATAATGGTGAGGTACCACATAACTCCGTTAAACAAAGACGAACTAAAAGAATATATCAGCCACCGCCTGCAGATCGCCGGCGGCGCAAACAAAATAACTTTTACCGACGAAGCCCTGCAGGCAATCACCGAATTTACTTCGGGCGTGCCGCGGCTTACCAATATAATTTGCGACCGTGCGCTTCTTGCAGGATTTGTCCTTGAAACCTATGTTGTTGACGCAGATATCATAAAAAGGTGCATTGAAGAATTAGAGAGTTACTTCGTAAAACAGTAAAAATATGAGCATAATCTATGAGGCGTTAAAAAAAGTCGAACTTTCCCAGAGCCATAACAACCAGGCCCAATCCCAGCCCAAGAAAACGGATAAACCTAAAATAAATGTTTATTTGATTTATGCGTTGGTGGTGATATTCGGCATTTTTATGGCAAATATCATCTTCGGGTTTATTACCAAGGCCCCGGCTCCTGTTAAAACAAATACCAGGACTGATATGCCTGCGCGCGAGGCAAAAAAAGAAACACCGCCCGCCGCAACTCCCCTGCCTGTTGTCGCAGAGCCCGTGCAAGTGCCGCCGCCTGTGCCGCAAACACACTTGCAACTGACCTTAAACGGGATTTTCTTTTCCGGAGATGAGGCTTATGCGTTAATCAATAACGAAATCGTCAAGGAAGGCGACCAGGTCAAGGGCGCGACTGTTAAAAAAGTAACCCTTGAG
>VGKM01000085.1 GCA_016867005.1 Candidatus Omnitrophota bacterium
TATTGAAAAAATTCTTTGCTTTTTAATAAATAATGCGGCTAATGCCAATAAAACCGGGATTCCCAGGACAATAATGATCTGCACAAAATCACCCCTTTAGGCGCGACAATTTATTCACGTCAATATGCGTGAAAAGTTTGTTGATCTTGTAAACAAAAAGCCCCATGATGATCACACTGACAAATACATCCAGAAATATGGCGATCTCAACAAAAAACGGCATCCCATTTGAAACAAATGAAGCGAATAGAAAGATCCCGTTCTCCATGACAAGAAGGCCTACTACCTGTGTCAATGCCTTCATGCGCGATATCATAAGGAAAGCCCCGATAAAAATTACCGATAAAGCAACTGTGATCGCTAACAATTGATATCCCTGGCCAAAACCCAGGGTTTTGGCAAAAACCCAGGAGCAATAAGTAAGTATTAGCGCTGTGATTAATGAAAGCTGCGCGTTGACGAAAAGCCCGAGGTTATCATCTATGTTTATTTTCTTGGCTATCAGGCCCAAAGCATACGGTATTATGATGACTTTGGAAACCAAAATAAGCAGCGCGATAATATATAAATCAGCCTGTTTTTCCATAAACCCGGAAAGCAACGTAACCAGAAAAAGAAAAAATGACTGATAACAAAAACTACGGATTAAAGCAGGCATTCTTTTGGCAATAACCATAAGATACGTTGCGGTCAAAACACCTAACAGTATCAATTCAGTCATTTTAAACTCCCAGTACCGCGCATACTAACGCGATAATCCCCAGTATAAAAGCAAACCCCAGGAAATCCGCTACCCTAAACAACCGCATTTTAGCTACCGATACCTCAACCAGAGCTACAGCAATTGCTATGATGATCATCCTGGCTAAATACCACAGAGACCAGAAAAACAATCCGGCCAGATTACCAAAAACCGGCAGGCCGATAGGAAAAATTATCTGTGCAATCAGGAAAAATAAAATCATCTGTTTCAGATATGAAGCCAATTCTATTAAAGCAAGAGACCTGCCCGAATATTCCAAGGCCATTGCCTCATGCACCATAGTCAATTCAAGATGGGTTTCCTGATTGTCAACCGGCACACGGGATGTTTCTGCGATTGCCACAAGAAACAAGGTGATCGCCCCGAAAACGGAGGAAACTGTTAACGCATGCATACCGCTAAAAGATGAAATATCAGTTGAGCCGGATTGCAAAGACACGGAAAATACAACCAAACAAAAAGCTGGCTCAGCTAAGGCGGATATAAACATCTCCCTGGAAGAACCCATGCCGCCAAATGAACTTCCGGTATCCAATGCCGAAAGAGCAAGAAAAAAACGCCCCAATGAAAAAATAAATATTAGGGCCAAAAAATCGCCGGCCTGATGTGCGGGGCTTTGAAAGATAAAAACAGGGACCAGCATCGCTGCTGCAAGCATTGATGAAGCCACGATGAACGGACAAACCCTGAATATCCAGGAAGCGGTTTCCGATACAACCTCTCCTTTTAAGAAAAGCTTTTTTATATTGTAATACGGCTGCAGGATACTTTGGCCCTTTCGCATCCTGAGGTTATTTTTTATTTTGGATATAAGGCCGCTTAAAAACGGGGCAGCCAAAAGGAAAAAAATCAGTTGTAAAAAAATCAGCACTATATTCATTTTCTTAAAATTTGTGCATAAACAGGATCAATAATAACAATGTTATAAAAATATACCCCAAATACAGGTGGATACTGCCCGGCTGCATCCTCCTCATGAATTTGGCTGACTTAAAGACCAGAACGAGTACCGGGCCATAGATATATTTTTTAAACACCGGCGTAGTGTGAGTTTCATAAGTAAAGGCCTTAACATGATAAAATGATTCTCTTATCTTTTGTGTTTTTCTGTAAGGCCTCAAGAAGAAGCTAAAAGCAACCCGGAAAGGTTTTGAAAAAGCGGTTGCCGTATATTCATTCCTGAAATTTAATTTATAATAACCGCAGTCCCATGTTTTATAAATTACCGCCTTAGCCCTGCCGAATAGCGCATATACGAAAAAAGCAACTGCCCCAAAAATAACAAGCAATAAGCTAATCAATGGCACAGACAGATAAACACTCTCTCCTGCCTGCGGGCTTAAAGTAAAATTATTCAATGCAAACTTCATATTGCTTATATCAATGCCTGTTGCTGCGCCTGCGGCTTTTGACAATTGTCTTATTATTGCAGCAGCGGCCAAGCCAAATAAAATACAAAATAATGACAAGATAAACATCCCTGCCCTCATGGAGGGGGAAACTTCTTTTGCGCTTTGAGCATAGTGGCTTCTTGGCTCGGCCAAGAATGTTATTCCGAATGCCTTAACAAAACATGCAGCCGCCAAACCGCTTGTCAAAGCAAGCATCGCGGCGCAAACTCCTAAGAAAAGCTTTGCACCGCCTATTGCGTTAAGAACCCCCAGAAAAAATGCCTGCAAGATCAGCCATTCGCTTACAAAACCGTTTAAAGGCGGCAAAGCAGAAATTGCCATTACGCCTATCAAAAAATAAACCGCAGTATGCGGCATCTTTTTAATCAGGCCTCCCAGTTTTTCAATATTGCGCGTTCCTGTTGCCTTATATACACTGCCGGCGCACAAAAATAAAAGCCCTTTAAAAATTGCATGGTTGATCAGATGATATAATCCGGCGATCAAAGAAAATATGGCTAAATAAGGCAGGTTAATACTGGTAAAAAACATCGCCAACCCTACCCCCAGCAAGATTATCCCGATATTTTCAACACTTGAATAAGCAAGCAGCCGTTTTATATCCCGCTCCATAAGCGCATAAATAATACCCACCAGGCAGGTAATAACTGCGAATAACAACACTATAGTCCCCCACCAGGACGGGCCTGCGCCAAGAATAAATATTATGAAACGGATCATTCCATAAATAGCTGTCTTAATCATTACACCTGACATAATACTCGAGATATGGCTCGGCGCCTGCGGATGGGCATAAGGCAGCCAAATATGCAAAGGCACAATCCCTGCTTTAGTCCCAAACCCGATTAAAAACAGCACAAATAAGATATTTTTAACCTGAGAAGGCATTGCAAGGCAGGCCTTCTTTATCTCAAGAAAATCAAAAGAACCTGCATGCTTAAACATGATCATAAATGCGGCTATCAAGAATGCCGTGCCTATATGCGTCATTACGATATAGATCATGCCGGCCTGAATGGATTTATCATGTTTTGTGTCAAAGACAACGAGGAAATAAGAAACCAGAGACATAATTTCCCAGGCCACAAGAAAAATCAGCGCGTTATTGATGGTAACGACAGCAGCCATGGATAAAACAAAAATAGCCAGTAAAAACCAAGATAGGTTAATTTTTGCGGGAGAATACTCTCCTTTCAAGTAACCAAAGGAGTAGATAGCGGATGGGAGAGAAATAATCGCGATTACGACAAGAAAAAATAAGGAAAGCGGATCAAACAGGAAGAGTTGCGTTTGCAGAAAACTTATCATTTTTGCCTTATGGCCTCTATAAAAAAAGAAACCCTTATTAGTTAATAAAAGTCGGCTAATAAAGGTTTCTCGTTATTTTCTAGTCCAGACCCACCTTAAAACTCGGAACCGGATTACTAGTACAACATTTTAACACTTTTTTGACTAAATTCAAGATAATTCCGGGTAAAGCCGTTATTTCAAAACTACCTGCTGCCAGGTACCGGGTTGCCTTCGGGGTTCAAATCTTCTTCAGGTCTTTCGTCAAGAAATAGCTTAATACGGTCCTGATAACCACTACCGCACCTAAAACGCCTAATGATTCCCAGGTAGGAGTAATGATGGTCTTTATAATATCCCCGGCAATAAAAAATTCCAACGCTAACACCAGGTAGCTCCCCAGCTTAATCCTGATAAATTCATTATATTTGATGCAATCTTCTCTACAGGAAAATTCTTTTTTGATGAATTCAACCAGAGAAATAATTATCCCCCATATGGTAATCAAGGCGCCGATAATACTTAAGGAAAAACTGACGATATTGATGGCTTCATGCAGGGTAACCATATGCTCTCCTTTTTACAAATGGTTTTTTGCTCTCGTATTTATTATTAAGTTTATGCCTTGTGCAGATACACCGTCTGCGTAGGATAGGCAAAATCAATGCTTCGTTTTTCGAATTGTTCTTTAATCGCGAAGTTGATTTCCTGCTGGATATCCATATATTTGTTATAATCGGGGCTTAAAACAAAATATACGACCTCAAATATCAAGCTGAAATCTCCGTAACTAAAAAAATGCGCGCGGTCAAAAGCAGTATCTTGGGTATTTTTAATAATATGCTCGATGATCCTGGGGATCTCTTTCAACTGGCTAAGAGAGGCCTGATATGTAACTCCAAGGCGGAACAGAACCCTGCGTTTCTCCATAAGCTTATAATTACGCACGCGCGAATCAGTAAGATCGGTGTTGGAAAATATCAGTTGCTCCCCGCCCAAGCTGCGGATACGCGTAGTTTTTATTCCTATATACTCAACAGTGCCCATAAAATCGCCGATGATTATAAAATCCCCTATTTTAAACGGGTGATCAAACACTATGGAGAAATAACTGAAGAAATCCTTTAAGAGCGCTTGCGCTGCTATGGCTACGGCAATGCCGCCGATGCCTAACCCGGCGATCAGCGTAGAAACTTTATAGCCGAGATTATCCAGTAAAATTATGATTGCCAGCGCCCAAATCAAGAATTTTATGGCCAATAACATGCCGTCAAGGCTGCGCACAAGCGTAGGATCCTGATTTTTTTTGGCAAGATAAATATTTATTCCCCAGCCGGCGATCATGACTATTATGCGCGCGGCAAAAAAAGTAATGACCACCATCTCCAGCGCGTTAATCAGGCTATCGGCGCCGGAAGGCAATTTTAATACCTTGGCGCTGACATAAAAACAGCTGATGTATAATGCAGGCAGGCCGATTTTTTCTAAAATTGTAACCAGGAAATCATCGAATAAAGCAGTGGTCTTCTTCGCTAATTTCTTAAGCCGCTTTATAAGGGCCCGGATAAAGACCTTGACGAATAACAAACTTAAGAGCAGCGTTAATAAAGCTATAAGATAATCCATAATACGGTTGCCGAAAAATACCTCTTCCAGAATATTCATATTCATTTTACCCTCCATCAGGCATTCTTAATGAAAGACCGCTTCAATGAATCTGCCAGCCTGCCCCGTTTCTGCTCCTTAATAAGCGCGCTTATTATTATGGCCGGGGCGGAAAGAAAAAGAAAAACGATTTCCTTAAACGAAAAAAACCTTACGATAAAGATATTTTTCCAAAGGATTTTAACATACCGGCCGGGAGTATAGAAAGAGAATTTTATCCTTCTGCCGATTTGTTTGAGCCGGGCATGGCTGAACTCATCTGAGTAAAGTTCCCCTTTTTCTGTCACATGATAGCGCGGATTTTTTGCTACAAGCTCTCTCAGAGGAGAAAACTTCTCTATGCGCAATTTATTGCAGGTAATGGCATCTGCCCCGATTTCCTTGGCAAACCGGGGAATATAAAGCATCTCTTT
>VGKM01000086.1 GCA_016867005.1 Candidatus Omnitrophota bacterium
GTAACTGCCATTTCTTTGGCGCAATATGTCGATAAATACCCTCAATTAGAAGAACCGGTCAGCAGGATGCTGAAAGAAGCTGATTTGAATATCCGTTTGGGCATTATGAGCGGCCTGGGGCAGTCAAATAGCGCCAAAGCAATTGAATTTATAAAGCCGTTTTTGGCTGATACTGAGCCGTTATTAAAGCAGCAGGCAGTGTTTTCCCTCGGGCAGATTGACAGGCCGGAAGTTATGCCGCTTATTAAGCCGCTTGTTTTTGATAAATTACCCGAGATAAGGAGCGCTGTGGCAGCTGTTTACGGAGCAAAGGCAACGCCGGATTTGATAGAGCCCATAAGAAACTTGATTAAAGACGAAAGCCCTTTGGTGCGGCAGCAGGCGATAATCTCCTTTGCGCAAATACCGGATGCGCCGCTTGTTGAGATTGCGCCATTCTTAAATGACAAGATCCCGGAAATAAAATTAGCGGCGATCCAGGCCACAAGCCCTAAAGTGGGGATCGAGCCGATAATAAGCCAGTCATTTATGAAGTTAGCGCGTGAAGATATCTCTATCCCTGTGCGTGCAGCTGCGACAATGCATTTGGATAAGATCCGAGTGCCGGAAATAGCAAATATTGTGGAGAATAATTTCCGCAGTGATAATCTTTTGCTGCGCCAGAGCGCGATTAATGTAGCCGGCAGGATTGACTTGCCGCAGATGATCCCGATTCTTTCTCAGGCTGCCAGCGACCCGCACTCTTTTACCAGGAGTTCTGCGTTGTATGGCCTCGGCAACAAAATCTCCCAAAGCCCGATGGTGGTGGAGGTGATTAAGCCGTATGTAAACGATCCTATGCCTGTTGTACGCTTAGCCGCTGTATCTAGTATTGGTAGCGTGGATAAACCGGGAATCGACAAATTGTTATCATCTCGTTTAACTGATTCATCTTCTTTCGTTAGGCAAGTCGCTATTTCTAACCTAGGCCTAAGAGTGCATAAAAATCAAGAGTTAATTAATCCATTAGTTGATAGATTAAAGAACGATGCTGACCCTTGGTCACGTCACTTAGCTGCCTTTTCTTTAAAAACTGTCCAATCGCCACAGATAGAATCGGTAAAACCATTAATTCAACAAAATGTACCGGAAATAAAAGTTGTGGTTATAACTCCAGGGGTTGATGACTTTTTTCCTTGGACTCCTGGGAGAGATATTTCACAGGATGCTACCAATAATTGGCAGTTGAGGAAGATTTTTGAACTAGGGGGCGTCAAAGTGCTTGAGCATAGGTGGTCAGGAAAAATGTGGGAGTTGCCTCAAGTTCAACGTTCCTTTGAACAAACACAATTGGCCGCCTTAAAACTCGCAGGACCAAATGGTGCCATATTAAATTTGACTCATAGCGGAGGATCTTTTGTTGCAGAGCCTTTATTTAATCATATTAGGCCAGGTATAAACACCCAAATAACAGACGCCATTAATCAACAAAGAATCAAGATGATTACTTTAAATTCTTATTCAACTTCTGATTTTTCTAAGATAGATCATGATTTTAAGAATTTTAGCAATATCGCCGACCTTTCATTTATATCTTCTTTTAATCGAATTCCTACAGGAATTCTACCACTGGATGCATCTTTGGCTTTATCTAATAGACATAATATTAATTATGTCTCCAGTCCTGAATTTCACTCTGCATTTACAAATCCGAAAGTCATAGCATCCATAATTCAACAGACCTTTCCAAATCTATCTATGCCAAAATTAGATATAATGATTAAACAACAGAATACTTTGAGCTGGAAATATTTTCCAACACATGGCAATTGGCCAGAAATATATAATTTTTCTTCCATAGCGCCACCTGATTATTACTTAAAACAACAGATAAATAGTCAAATAAACACTCAGCCCGTTTATACACCAATGCCAGTATATACCCCTCAGCGCGGTTATTGGCCTGGAACATACAATTTCAATATTCGTGCTCCAGACGACTATTATCTTCATCAACAGCAATTCAGTTTGCCAGAGATATCGGAACCGCCATCTATGCCAAAAATAAATTATAATAAATGAGAGGAGAGTTATCATGAATTACCGAAACGAGAATATTTTTAGAAAACCATTGGGCGTAAAAGTATTTGGGATCGGGAATATGATTTTTTCTTCCACTATTCTCATTGTTTATTTACCTTATTTTTTGTTTACAGTAGTTTTTGGCATACTGAGCGATAGGGAGCTGTATGGGATAATTGAATGGATCTATCTGGCTATTATTAATAGAATTAATATTTCCGTAGCTTTCATTTTTTCATTTTTGCTCTTTTTATCGGGCGTATTCTTATTAAAAGGGAATGTAAAAGCAAGAAAGTTGGCAAGAATTTCAAGCATGACTATTGTTCTTTCTTCCTTTATCGGTATAGTAAGTACTATTTCGGTTCAGTTAATTTATCCTGGGAAAAGATTATTTGGTTTAAACCCTTGGGTTTATTTTGATATCATATTCCTTATTTATACCTTTTTTCTTAATACCTATCTTAGCCGGGCTCCTATCAAAAAATTATTTCCAGACGAAAATCTAAAAATTATATTTATTAAAGGGCATAATGAACAATCGGTATCTTTTAAAAAATATATTGTATTGATTCTGATTTCATTTTTTTTCCCAATTCCCCTTTGGATTCTCCACTATATTTATACTTTATTTATAAAGTATTTTTATTAGGAAAGCAGGGACAAAGCAGGGACGTCCTCCAAAGGGACACCCTGAGGCTTCTTAGCTCTTTGTAAATAAACAGGTTGCAATAAGCATAATAAATATTGTATAAAGGGACGTCCTCCAAAGGGACACCCTGAGGCTTCTTAGCTCTTTGTAAATAAACAGGTTACAATAAGCATAATAAATATTGCGTTAGATTTTCTCTTCTTTTTCGTCAATTAAAGCAAAGGGAGGAGATGTCTGATGCCTAGAGTAGCGCGAAATCTCATAGATAATGGTTATTATCATATCGTTACCAGAGGGCTTGATCGCAGGAAGCTATTCCGGTATAAGAACGATTTTAAATCGTTCATTGATATAACCGCAACATACTTGAAGCAATACAAAGTTCATATTTTGCATTATTGTTTGATGCCCAACCATCTGCATTTCTTAATTAGGGCAGTGGTTGCCCTTGATGTGCAGAAATTCATGCAGGTTATTTTACAGGTATACGCGGCCAATTTCCGTAAGAAATTCAAGTCCACTGGCTTTATATTCCAGAACCGGTATAAGAGCCGCTTGATTGATAGCGAAGCATATTTACTTGAATGCGCCCGTTACATTGAGCGTAACCCGGTAAGGGCAAAATTGGTCCAAGATATCTCAGAATACCCATGGAGCAGTTACTTGTATTATGCAAAAGGTATTCCGGACAACATTATAACGCTAGATAATCCATTATATCTAGACATGGCAACAACAGAAGATGGGCGGAGAGAGGCATATGCAAGGTTCGTATCACTAGAACGTCCTTATGATGATATTGTGGATAAAGAATTTAGAATTGGTTAGGGTGTCCCTTTTTGGGACGTCCCCATTATCTAAGTCCTTATTAATGTATTTTCCTAGTTTCCATAATTTTAGACAGTATTGTTTATTTCATCATATATGATTCATATATTAAGAAACGTTTTCTGTAATAATTGTCGGTAGCGGATGAATTTATAGCCATATTTAAGGGAGTATGATATAATATGTCAGATCAGCGCAAGGCGGGAAGATGGAAAATAGGCAGGCCGGCAAAGATAAAACTCTTTGGGGCGTATGCATTTGCGCAATGCTATGTTAAGGACATAGGGTTTAAAGGGGCGCATATCGCCTTGGCAATAAAATTGCCCCAGGATGCTTTTGTCAAAATCTGCCTGCATCTTACAGATGACGTTATTTTGGATGCCGAAGTATGGGTTGCCTGGCACAAGGTGATTGACGGCATAAATCATTACGGCCTTTATTTTTCAAGAATCGCCGATCCGGATAAAGAAAAAATATTCAGTTTTATGAAAAGGGATTTTCCTGTTCAGTTGTATCAGAAATGGCAGGGCAAGGAAGAGAAAGGGGGTATGATGGACCAGCAGAAAAATTATGAAGATAGACGGGTTTTTGAGCGTTTTCCGGTAAATTTTCCAGTAAGGTTTCTTAGTTTAGGGTTAAAACAGGAAGGCAGCGCACATGCTTGTGATATCAGCGCAAAGGGCGTCGGCTTTATTTCTAAAACAAAACTCACCCCGCACCTGTCTTTGGAATTATGGATGGATATGCCTGACAATGGCGAGCCGCTTTACACGCGTGGCGAAGTGGCTTGGTCAAAGCCGGCAGGAAACAATGAATACCGTACCGGGATAAGCCTGGAAAAGGCCGATTTTATGGGTTTGGGCCGTGCTTTAAGGGCAAAATAGCGCCTTTTTTAGCGATAAAAAAACTTGAAATATAGATGAACATATGCTAAATTTTATTATTCATCCTTACCCAGCCCAAAAGGCAGTATTCTTAGTTTAAAACCCCAATATATTAATTAATAATATAAGCAAGGGGAAATTGATGAAAAGGTGTTTGTTTCTTGTATTGGTAATTCTATCTTTGTCCGGCTGCAACGGTGAGCCGAAAAACAAGGCAATTTCTATTACTGCCTGGCATTGGATGACTGACCGGGGCCCGGCATTGCAGGAATTAGCCAAAAGATATGCGGAAAAAACCGGGATTGAAGTAAATTTTGAACTTTATGCCCCTTCTGATGCATATTCCCAAAAAGTACGTGCCGCAGCACAAGGTTCTACCCTCCCTGATATTTTCGGCGTCTTAGGTGAAAAACGCGTTTTCGCTTCCTTTATCAAAGCAGGCCATGTTTTAAATTTAACTCCTTATATGAATGAAATGCCTGGCAGCTGGAAAAATAGATTTTTCAGCCAGGCCATTGCCGTCAATGAGTTCTCTGACGGCAATATTTATGCCGTTACCCCTGGTATTTATGGCGTACCCATAGATATCACGGTCATGAAGATGCTTTATAATAAAGATCTATTCAAAAAGCTGGGATTGGACCCTGGCCAGCCTCCCCGGACCTTCCGGGAATTTATTAAGATCGGCAGCCTGCTTAAGGCCTCCGCCGCAGGCGGATCCGCCTCCGGCGGAAAAAAAATGCAGGGAATGGTTTCCGGTTGGAGCGAGGTCTGGATGATCGACTGCCTTGCCAATAATTACGCCTTTAACATCATGGGCAAAGATAAAGTCCTGGCAACTATCAGAGGTGACGTGCCGTATACCGACCCTGACTGGATCAAGGTCTTAAACCTTTTTAAAGAAATGCAGGAATCGGGTGTTTTGGCCGAGGGGATAGTCACGATGGTTAACAAAACCGCTGAGCAGCTTTTTGCAACCGGCAAGGCGGTTTTTGCTTTTAACGGCTCCTGGTGCGTAAACGTTTATAGGGGCATGAACCCGGGCCTGAATTATGCGGTAATGCTTCCTCCTGCGGCAACGGATAGATTT
>VGKM01000087.1 GCA_016867005.1 Candidatus Omnitrophota bacterium
ATCGATAATATTTCCACGTGTAAATCGCCGATGTCCATGATGGGGGCATTATTAAGGACATATTTCCCCGAGAAGATCAAGGTAGACCCTAAAAAAATACTGAGCGTCGCAGTTATGTGCTGTACCGCAAAGAAATATGAAGCAGCCAGGCCGGAATTAAAAGTTAACGGCATGCCGGCAGTTGATATTGTGGTTACTACAAGAGAAATCGCCTGGATGATTAAATCGGCGGGCATTGACTTTGTGAACATTAAAGGCGAAGATTTTGATAAACCGCTCGGGCTTTCTTCGGGGGCAGGGACTATTTTCGGGGTTACCGGAGGCGTTATGGAAGCAGCGCTTAGGACCGCCTATGAGCTTTATACCGGAGAGCCGCTTATGGAGATTGAGATCAATGAATTGCGCGGATTTAAAGGGATCAAAGAAGGCAAGGTACAGCTTGACGGTAAAGAAATTCGGGTTGCCGTGGCACACGGTTTGGGCAATGCGCATGAGTTATTAAATATTGTCAGGCGTGATCCCGGGAGGTACCATTTTGTAGAGATAATGGGTTGCCCCGGCGGCTGCATCGGCGGCGGCGGCCAGCCTTATGCCGGTTCAAATTCCATGCCTCTTGATGAGGAATGTTTGAAGAAAAGGGCAGAAGCGCTTTATGGTTTAGACAGGCATAAGACCATCCGCAGGAGCCATAATAATCCCGATATCCGGCGGCTCTATAAAGAGTTCTTAGGGAAGCCGTTGGGGGATGTGTCGCATAAGCTTTTGCATACGCATTATAAAGAAAAAACACCGAAGGGTATCGTGCCGCAGGAATTGACGGCAAGGTAGGAGAAAAAAATGGCCAAGACTGCAGTTGCTAATGAAAAAATGGATGAGCTAAAAGAATATATGGGGCAGTTTAAGGGTAAGCCCCGTTCCGAATCGAACCTGATTACAATCATGCATAAGGCGCAAGAGCTCTATGGATATTTAAGCCAGGAGGCGATGGATGCAATCGCGCTTGAGATGAGCATCCCTACTGCTCATATCTGGGGTGTAGCTACTTTTTACCATTATTTCAATTTGACGGAGCAGGGAAAGTATACGATTTCTGTGTGCCTGGGAACTGCCTGTTATATCAAAGGGGCAGCAGAAATTCTGGATAAAATCAGGGAAGAGTTAGGAATTGATATCGGGCAGGTCACAGAAGATAAATTATTTGGTTTGCAGATTGCCAGGTGCCTTGGCGCCTGCGGTTTAGCGCCCGTTATAATGATTAACGGCAAAATTTACGGCTCGCTTACTCCGAAAAAGGTGAGCGAAATTATACAAAGTTACAGAAAACAGGCGGCAAAGTAATATTATTATTTAACCTGTCCCACCCCGGAGGTGGGACAGGTTTTATTTATTATTAGCAAAATGAAATACATCGATGAAGAAATAATATTTGGTTTATTAGATCAGGCCCGGAATGCCGGCAGCAGCAAAGTCAGGGCAATTTTAGATAAGGCCAAATCGCTTAAGCGGCTCAGCTTGTCGGAAACCGCTGTTTTGCTTGCGGCGCAGGATAAAAAGATATTGGGAGAAATTTTTCAGGCAGCTTCTTTTGTAAAAGATACGATCTACGGCAGGCGCATTGTGCTTTTTGCGCCGCTTTATATAAGCAATCTTTGTTCTAATAACTGTCTTTATTGCGCTTTTAAATCCGATAATGCCCTTACCAAGAGAAAGGCCCTGAATACAGAAGAAATAAAATCCCAGGTAAAATGGCTCCTGGAACGCGGGCACAAAAGGATCCTTTTGGTATCAGGCGAGGCGCCCGGTGTGAACTCGGTAGATTATTATTGCGATGCAGTAAAAGCAATTTATTCTGTCAGCGTCGGCCCGCATAGGATAAAGAGAGTCAATGTGAATTGCGCCCCGCTTTCGATAGAGGAATTTAAGAAATTAAAGTCAGCAGGTATTGGGACATATCAGCTATTTCAGGAGACCTACCACGATAAGACATACCGGGAGGCCCATCCGAAAGGGCCCAAGAGCGACCCTGATAACAGGATTGATGCAATAGGCCGGGCTTTTAGAGCCGGAATAGATGATATAGGGATAGGTGTTTTATACGGGCTATATGATTGGCAGTTTGAGACCCTGGCAATGCTTTCACACGTGGAGCACTTGGAGAAAGAATTTAATGTCGGCCCGCATACTATTTCTGTCCCGCGTATTGAAGAGGCGGCAGGCGTAGAATTTACAAAAAACCTGCCTTATAAGGTTAGAGATGATGATTTTAAAAAAATAGTTGCGGTATTAAGGCTTTCCGTGCCATATACAGGCATGATCCTTTCCACAAGGGAAACCCCTCAAATGCGCGATGAGCTGTTTTCGTTGGGGATCTCTCAGGTCAGCGCTGAATCCAGGACATCTCCGGGAGGGTATTCTTCAGAAGATAATAACAGAAATAACGATATTCAATTTACGCTCGGAGACCAGAGGACACTGGAAGAGGTAATCGGCTCATTGATCGGGCAGGAATTTATCCCAAGCTTTTGTGCCGCCTGTTACCGTAAAGAGCGGACCGGTGAGGCGTTTATGAATTTAGCACGGCCCGGGACGATAAAGGGCAAATGCAATATTAACGCTTTGATCACATTAAAAGAATACCTTGATGATTTTGCTTCAGAAAGCACAAAGATCAAGGGTTATCAGTTGATCCGCCACGCCAGTAGTGGCCTTGATGATGAATCAAGAAAACAGCTGGAAAGATTCTTTAATGATATCGATAAGGGCATACGCGATGAGTTTGTCTAAAATAAATACAATATTAGAGGGTGTTTGTGAAAGAAGCGCCCCAAATTTAGGCGACCTGGTTTTTTTATTGTCGTTGAATGAAGATGAACAGGTGCCTCTGTTTGATTTTGCCGATAAGATAAGGAAAAACTTTGTCGGTGACGGAGTATTATTAAGGGGGATAGTCGAGTTTTCTAATTTCTGCCGTAATACATGTTCTTATTGCGGGCTCAACGTGAACAATAAAAAACTCACCAGATACCGGTTAAGCACCGAAGAGGTATTGGAAAGCGTAAAAATAATTTCTGAATGCGGTATAAAAACCGTTGTCCTGCAGTCGGGGGAAGAAGACGTTTATCCTGCTGTGTGGCTGGGGGAATTAATTAAGGAAATCAAGTTGAAATTTGATATCGCGGTTACTTTATCCGTAGGGGAACGCCTTGAAAAAGATTACGCGCTATGGAGAAAATCAGGAGCGGACAGGTACCTGTTAAAAATTGAAACTTCCAATAAAGCGCTGTATGAATCATTGCACCCGGGGATGAGTTTTAATAACAGGTTAGGATGTTTAGACCGCCTGAAAGGCCTGGGGTATCAGACCGGATGCGGGAATATCATCGGTTTAAAAGGGCAGGATTTAAGACACCTGGCAGAGGATATTATTTTCTTTAAAAAGCATGATTTTGAGATGATCGGTATCGGGCCTTTTATTCCTCATCAGGAAACAGGTTTGCGCGGGGAATTAAAAGGGGACCCTAAACTTGCTTTAAAGGTGCTGGCATTGACCAGGATTATTACAAAAAATACCCATCTTCCTGCGACAACTGCTTTGGGTAGCCAGGAAAAAGATTTCCGGGCCGATGCCTTAAAATCAGGCGCAAATGTGCTTATGCCGAATTTTACTCCGCTTAAATACAAAGCGCTTTATGAAATTTATCCCGGGAAAAAATGCATTACTGAGGACGGTAGCAGCTGTTTGGGCTGCCTGGAAGCAAATATTCTGCCTAAAGGCAGGTATCTGGATTTCTCCCGCGGTGATTCTTTAAAGTATAAAGAAAGGATAACAACAAATGTATAAAACTCCTGCAAGCAACAGGCTTCATATCGGGATATTCGGAAAAAGAAATACCGGAAAATCCAGCCTGATCAATGCGGTAACAGGGCAGGATATTGCAATTGTGTCCGAGGTTTCCGGTACTACAACCGACCCTGTTTATAAAGCAATGGAGATCCTTCCTATCGGGCCGTGTATGTTAATAGATACCGCAGGTATTGATGATGAAGGGATTTTGGGGGAAGAAAGGGTAAAAAGGACCCTCAGGGTCTTAAGAAAAACCGATATTGGGATAATTGTAGTCACGCCTCAGACACTAATTGATAAATTCGAAGAAGACCTGGTCCTTGTTTTCCGGCAGAAAAAACTTCCTTTTATTTTCGTGGTCAATAAATGCGAGACCACCGGCACAGAGGCGCAAAGTTATTTGGCTTTGCACAACCTGCCCTATTTACAAGTAAGCGCAAAGACAGGCTCAGGCGTTAGTGAGCTAAAGCAAGAGATAATGGGCCTTGCTCCGGCGCATTGGTCGCCTATACCTTTGGTGGGGGATATTATCGAAGAAAAAGATACTGTGGTTTTGGTCTGCCCTATTGACAGTGCGATGCCGCAGGGCCGCCTGATACTTCCGCAGGTGCAGGTTATGCGCGATATCCTGGATAATAATGCAGTTGCATTTGTCACCAAAGAAACAGAATTACTGGATTGTATTAGTGCTTTAAAAGAAAAACCGAAAGTAGTGATTACCGATTCCCAGGTCTTTGAAGATGTGCGGGATATACTGCCGCAGGATATCCCGCTTACTTCTTTTTCTACTGTTTTTGCCCGCCACAAAGGGGACCTTAAGGCATATGTCGACGGAGTCAGGGCGGTGGATAAACTTAATGACGGCGATGAAATATTAATAGCCGAGGCCTGTACGCATCATGTGCAGCCGGAAGATATCGGCAGGACAAAGATACCGACATGGCTCCTTAATCATACGCATAAAGACCTGCATTATGAGGTAGTTGCCGGAGGGGATTTCCCCGATGATATAACAAGGTTCAAGCTGATCATTTCCTGCGGCGGTTGCATGGTCAACAGAAGGGAAATTATGCATCGCATTGAAAAAGCCAGGGCCCATAATATCCCGATTACAAATTACGGTATTCTTATGGCATATCTTTCTGGGATCCTGGAGAGGATCCTTGAGCCGTTTAAAGGCGGGCTTGTTAAAGTATAAATTTGCTTTGGAATTTTCTGTACTAGGGATATAATATAAAGGCAGGAGGGGATGAATGCCGGTACGGATGATGTTTATTCTATTTGCGGTAACAATAGCGCCTGTTTCTATTATGAGCAGCGCATTTTGCCAGAGCGAGCTGGAGCAGGCGATGGAAAAATTAAAGATCAGGACCATCCATGCAAATGCGACTTCAGTTGATTGGGTAAGTTCCACATTGCTGGTAGATTACGGAGGGGACCAGTTGCTTTTTTCGGTTTCTTCCGATACAAGAATCATGCGGGGCCAGGAACAAATAGGGCTCAGCGATATTGACATAGCAGATCCGCTTGTAATCAAGTATTATGATTCCGAAAGCGAGCCCTATCAGGCGATCAGCATAGTCGATAGCAACCTGGGGAATGAATAAAAAAGGAAAGGCAATGAAAAAAATCATTTTGGCTTTATTAGCGGTGTTTTTGATCGT
>VGKM01000088.1 GCA_016867005.1 Candidatus Omnitrophota bacterium
GAAATTACCGCCCAGCCAGATTTTTTCATAGCCGACGCCTAAGCATTGTGAACAAGCACCCTTTGAATTAAAAGAAAAATGGCCTGCAGTAATATTAAGGTTAACAGCCTGCGGTTGGCTGGCAAAAAGTCTGCGCACCTTATCCCAGATCCCGATATATGATGCAGGGTTCGAGTTCATATTCCTACCGATGGGCGCTTGCGATACTTCGGCAAAACCGGAGATCTGCTCCATTCCCTCCAGCCTGTCTGCAGCAATTATTGCCCCGGCAATAAAGTTCTCATCATCATTTTCATTTTCTTCCAGAAGGAAGGTGCTGTCATGAAAATAGCTTTTCAAAAGCGGAATCAGGGTATTGGAAACAAGGGAGCTTTTCCCACTGCCCGATAGGCCCCCGACTCCCACTAAAACGCCTAAGGGGAATGAAGCAGTTATATCTTTCAGGTTATTTGTTTTTGCATTACGGATTGTCAGACAGGGCAGCGTTTCAACGCTTGAGCAAAGATCTCTCTTAGGCATCACTACGCTACCGGAAAGGTATTGGCCGGTTATTGATTCCCTACACTGAAGCAATCCCGTAAAATCACCCTGGTAAACTAGCCGACCGCCTTCAGTGCCGGCTTTTGGACCCAGGTCAATAATACTTTCCGCCGCCTGGATCGTGTTTTTGTCATGTTCTACAACAATAACAGTATTGCCCAATTCTTTCAGCTCAAGGATTGATTTCAAAAGGCCGAGTTTTTCAGATTCGTGCAAACCTGAAGTCGGTTCATCCAACACATAGATCAGGGAATCCATCTTTGAATCCAGGTGGGCATTTAAAAAAAGCCGTTGCAGTTCTCCGCCGCTTAACGTGGGCATCTCCCTGTATAAAGAAAGATACCCCAGGCGGGCCTTGATTAGCTTTTTGGTTTTTGCTTGGATATCTTTCAGCAGGTTTTTCCCGAAAGGGGTGAACATCTTCTGATTTAACAGCGCGCCAAGAAAAGAATCCAGTTCCGAGATGGTCATCTGCCCTAAGTTTCCTATATGCCTGTCATTTAACAGCACTTTGCGTGCTTCTTCTCCGATCCGAAATCCTTGGCAGGCAGAGCAGGTTACCCTGGTATAGAGTCCGTTTAAGTCTTCACCCCGATATAGTCGACTCTGAAAGATTCTTGTCAGGCAATAGCTTAGTTTTTCAAAATTGCCATTTACAGGATGCCCATAGATCACTTCTTCCTTTACCTCTTCGGGTAAACGTACAAAGGGCATTATTAGATATTCATTATATTTTCGCTGCAGCAACTTATAGTAACCGGGAGTTACCCCGGCTCTTTCAAAAACCTGCCCCAAAGTTATCCGGCTATCCGGAACCAATTTCTCCATATTAATCTCATAGTATGCCCCACGTCCGAAACATTCAAGGCACATTCCATTGGGATCATTGTGAGAAAAATAATCCGGCGGCAAGCGCTCTTCATTGTTTCCGCATTTTCCACAAATCAGGTTATTATTCACTGGCATCCCACAGGCAGAGCAAATAATTTGTCCTTCCCCTGCATAGAGCAGCGCAAGCATTTTAATCATCCCGGTTCTTGAACCAACCGTTGAACGGGGGTTACTCTGGCGAATGATATTTTGCTGCACAGCGATGGCCGGACCGAGGCCCTGTATACTGTCAAACTTTTCCTGATCATCAAGGACCGCAAGTATACCGAGAGCTTGCAAGTATTGCTTGCGCCCTTCCTCGAAAATAATATCAAATACAAGGCTGGATTTACCTGACCCACTGATTCCTGTTACCACAACCAGCTCGTTTTTTGGGATGGATAGATCTAAGTTTTGGAGGTTGTGGAGCCGCGCACCTTTGATTGTGATATTTTTCATAAATAACCCCTTTGTATCCGTGACTTGCAGTATTTAAAACTGTATCCGATAGACTTGGTGTGGCCGGCCATTAAATACTGTGCTCTTTTCCAGCCTTAATCCATTCTTCGCTGCTACTCGTATAGATTGTTTGTTTTCATGAACAATAAGACTAATAACTGACGACCACCTTAGATTATTATTAGCGTATTCAATGCAACCTTTTGCCGCTTCAGTCCCATATCCTTTCCCCCAATACTGATCATTAATTCTGTATCCAACCTCGATCTCTTCCTTTTCATCAATGATTTGTTTAAGCAAACCACACAATCCCAGAAACCTTAAATCTTCTTTTCTGATCACTGCCCAAAAAGAAATCCCATCTTCACTTTGTCTTTTACAATTTTCCTCAAAAAACTCCAGTGATTCTTGCCTAGTCAATGCTTTAGGGAAGAATTTATGAACATTTTTATTTGCCAATAGATTCGCCAATTCTTCAAGCTTATCTTCTTCGATTACCTCAAGAATCAGACGCTGTGTTTCAAGAATTTTTTTCATCCTCTTAAAAGCCTTCCAATAAATTTATTCGGCTTGGCACAAGATCAGCTTCGGTGATTCTAATCAACAGCTCCTCGATGATTACTATGCATACAACGATTTTTTTGGGCATTGTTTATAAATCCTTTCTGCAATCAGCCCGATCATGACAACACTGTGAATTTTATATATCATCCTTACTCTATCCCCACTACTTGCCTTGAATGTAAAGAATCATCACCGAGTCGGCTTATTTTTTCTATCCTTTTTTCTACCCTTGAACAGTGACTGTGTCTAGTTTACTATGTATAATTGGGGCACAAGTATCTGTTTAGAGTGGCTTTTTGTGTTTAGTTCTTTACATTACCACTGAAAGCCCGCATAACGGTATTTTAAAGCAAAATAAGAAGGAGTCCAAGATGTCTGCTATTATGGAGAATAGTTATCGAATAGAGCCGGCAAAGCGTGAGCACTTGGTCGCACTACCGGCAATTGAACGTGCAGCGGCCGAAATTTTTCCCGAAGGAATGATCTCTGATGAAGTAAAAGACTACGTTCTGTCCCTGGCGGAATTTGAAAAGGCGTTAGCTAATAAACACCTTTGGGTAGCAATTACAGCAGCTAATCAGCCAGTTGGCTTCGCTCTGGTCACAGTTAATGCCAATGACAAATCAGCCATGTTGGCAGAACTTGATGTCGATCCAGCTCATCAGCAGAAAGGGCTTGGCGCGGCACTGGTGCAAACAGTTATTAAGTGGGCTCGCCAAAAAGGTTTTCTGCACCTTTTGCTAACTACATTCAGCAATGTACCCTGGAATGCTCCTTTTTATAAAAAAATGGGCTTCCGGATTTTATCCCGGAACGAGTTGACGGCAACTCTTGTAGCATTTCTGGATAGGGAAGATCAACTGGGCCTGAAAAACAGGGTAGCAATGCAACTAGATTTATAATCATTTTACCCTTTAGCTAAGCCTGGCCGTCCAGCATTCTAAAATAACCCTCTAAAAGATCAATATTTCATAGTGCTCCGTAATTATTCACAAGGAGATTTACTATTGTAATGCTGATGGGCATTTATAGCTTGAATGCTTTCTTCAGGATAACCAGAAACCAGATCCAGGCAATACCAAAAAGCGCATGAAAGGTGCCGGCAATATGGTTTAAACCGCTGATATCTGTACCCTGTACCTGAAGCAGACCCCTGATTGTCAGGTTAGCCAGGACGCCCAGCAGACCTACGTTATAAAGGATGAGCCAGGTCTTAAATCTTTTATTAGCGGTCAATGTAACCTGGTGCTCAAGTAACATTAAGATTATAAAAAATAGCGCCCCCAGGACCAGGGTGTGGACGTGTAAAACAGAAAGTGTTGTCTCTCCGGTAAACCCAACATATTTGGTGTACTCCCGGTAAAAAACACCAAGGGCTAAACCCAGGACAACATAGAGTGCAACCAGCTTATAGAGCAACTTCAAATCAACACCTCCTCGAATAATAGTTTCATTGTAACAGTGTTATTATAAAGCAACAATAATCATTTCGCTTTTCTTCGTTTACTTCACAAAACCTGCCTAATCTCTTCACAGGATTTTCATATTCTTAATCTATAATCCTTGCAGGTTGAAATATAGACAAGGAGGTAGATAAAAGATGAAGAACACAATCAAGGTTCTAGGTATCGCTTTAGTACTGGTGTTAGCTCTGTCAACAGCAGCTTTCGCCTCAAATGGTAACGGCCCGGCTTATGAAGTATGTGTGAAAGATTTTATGGATCCTGCCGATGTGGCACGTTTCGAACAAATCATTGCCGAATACCAGGCCGCCATGGAGCCGCTGCGCGGCAATCCCAATGCTTTCGATCAGCGGACTGCACTTAAAGTTGAGAAGCGTGATGCCCTGGTTGAGTTAGTGCCTGATGATTTCAAAGAACGCTTTTCGAACTTTAACACAGAAAAACAAGGCATGCGTCACCAGGGTGGTAAAAATCTTAACCGCTAAAATGCTTAAAGAATAGAGAATTAAACCGAAAAAAGGACAAGGTGCCAGGGGAATTAATCCCCTGGCATACTTGTAGGACAATACTTAAGGTTCAGAAGAAGAAAAAATACCAATCCTGCTATTCATACATCCATCTTCTCACTTTGGTTCTCTTTTTTCATTCCGGGCATTCTATCACGCAAACGGTTTACAGATATACCAGGCTGCTCTTGTATCGACATCGATCACGCTAACATCCGTAAAGCAGCTTTTCAGTTCTGAAACACAGTCTTTCATCTCTAGTCCGGCATTTTTGATAAAATAGAAATAGTCGCCGCCTTCCAACCATTCGACGAACGTGGTAAAGAGTGATCGATTATCATTATAATCATATATGACAACAAAATTCCTTGCAACCCGGCTCATTTCAAAATACATACGCTTTCTTTCCTCAACCTTTAAGCCATGGGCGACATAGGATGCAATAGCGATATCAAAACTGTTATCCTCAAAGGGCAAACCTTCCAGCACATTAGCCTGCATAAAACTAATATCTTTATTCTCCTGCTTGGCTTTGGCTATATCCAGCATTTTACCAGCCGGATCGATGCCGGTCACCGACAGACCCTTTCTTTTTAAGACTGAACATAACGCACCAGTTCCACAGCCGATGTCAATAATACTATCAAAAGATGACAAATCCAGATCATTTGCCGCTCCCTCTATGACTTCAGCAAAACGCCTTTTCTGAACGTTATAAAATAAACCATAGACAGGCGCAACTGAATTGAATAATATGCAGCCATTCTTTCTGGCCAACAGAGGCCCACCCCTCTCGCGAATCTGTTAGAATACCTTGGCAAAAAACCATCCAATCATAACGCCCTTGAGGACCAGTTTAATAGGCAATGCACTCCAGAAACCAAGTGAAGCACCCACACCGGATCTGATCGCTTGATCAGTACGACGTCTGAAAATATAGTCGGCGATAGCAGCACCGAGGAAGGGCCCGATTAATAGGCCGATCGGAAAGAATAGTAAGCCGACCAATAAGCCTAAAGCGGCACCCCACATCGCAGCCTTAGAACCACCAAAATAGCGGCTGCCAATGGCAGTTGTCAGGTAGTCAACTCCAATCACAG
>VGKM01000089.1 GCA_016867005.1 Candidatus Omnitrophota bacterium
ATCAATCTTATCTTTAGTCAACAGAATTACGTTGGCGATTTTTTCTTTTTCAATGATGGAGGCGGCCTCAAGGATCCGCTCGTCTTCAAATTCAGGAAGCACAATTGTTTTTAATTTTGATTTTGCTTTTTCCCTAATTTCGTTAATTACTCCCATCTTACATTCCTTTCAAAATAGTTTCCAAATCAACGTGTTCTTTAAATAATTCCACTATTGAATGGATCTTAAAAACATCCCGCGGCCTGATCTTTACCGTCAGGTCATGCACCTCTGCCGCAACGGTATAAGTATCGGATTTAGCAAATAATACCGGGATATCTGTTTTCGCCAGCTGTTCCATAATTGACTGATCCGGGGTGCTTTCTCCCGTAAGGATCACACCGGAGATCTTTAATTTTTCTTTTGCTTCATCGCGGAAGCAATTCAGCGCCGTCGTGATCATATCTTCCCTGTCTGCCGGCGTGATCAACAAGCTGTTGTTTACGATATATTTTATCGCGTCGCGCGGCTGCATTGCGCCGACGATCACCCTCGATGCCTGGTTCTCCAGGTACTCTTTGCCGCTTAAAAGCTCGAAATCAGTTTCTTCCAGGATCTGCTCTATCGTAGGATACGACAGGGTCGGGTCAAAAGGGATCACGCCCAGGACATTTACACCCAGCCGCTTCAGGCCTTTTCTGACCAGCTGGTTTATTTTCTCAAATTTATTAGGCAGGACCTTATTTACAATCACACCTAAAACCTTGACCCCCATTTTATCAAAAAGCGCTTTATTTATAATGATTTCGTCAATCGGCCTGCCTACTCCGCCCGAAGAGATTATGATGACTTTGGAGCCCAAAAGCTTTGCCACGTAAGCATTGGAATGGTCAAAAACAGAACCGACCCCTGCGTGGCCCGTGCCTTCAATCACAACGAGGTCCTGTTTTTTTGATACGCGGTCAAACGCCTGGCGAATTTGAGCGCTGATGGAATTCTTGTCGGGCTTGGCGATATAGCGCTCGGTGAAACCCTTCTCCACTGCAATCGGGCTCATGTCTTTGAGGCCGCATTTGATTCCGCAGACCTCTTCAATGAGCAGAGAATCCTCGTCGATTTTCTGGCCTTCTTCCTCCAGGTAGCGCTGGCCGATGGGCTTAATAAAACCGATTCTTTTAAATTTGGCCTGAAAATTACTGATCAGGCCAAGGGATGCGGTCGTCTTTCCGTCGTTCTGCTTGGTGGCCGCAATAAATACCTTTTTCATAAATTAAAGGTTTTCTTCAATTTTTTTTTTCAAATCGGGCTTGGTTAAGGCGCCGACCACCTGGTCCACTGCCTTGCCGTGTTTGAAGAATATGAGCGTAGGTATTGACATTACGCCGAATTGAGAAGCAACCTTTGAGTCGTCATCGATATTGATCTTGCCGATTTTGATCTTATCGGAAAATTCTTTTGCCAATTCGTCGATCACCGGTGCGACTTTTTTACAAGGCCCGCACCAGGGGGCCCAAAAATCAACCATTACAGTGACGTTTGAATCCAGCACTTCTTTTTTAAAAGTTGAATCGGTAAAATGTAGTACGGACATTTTTTAAATCCTTTTTTTATTGGGTTGAACGATCGGAAGGTGTAAATAAATTATCACAAATAATCCTCAAATGCAAGGGTTTATATCAATTTTAACCTGAGAATCCTTGAAAGGCAGGTAAGATCGAGGTTTTCTGCTGTTATCCCTAAGCGAAAAGTGTCGGTTGATACGGGTTTTACCCAGACGACTTTTCCTTTGACATAGCACGACTTTCCGCCGTCGGGGATCTGCAGCTGCAACTCAAGGGGGCTGTTTTTCTCCAGTTTCTTGGTCGTAGTCAAGCTGATGCCGCCGGCGCTCACATCATGGATAAAGACAACTTCATCCGTATCCTGATCCAGCTGAATAAATTTCGCGGGGATCTCTATTTCAATACGGGCAAATTTTCGTTTATTCTCCGGCTCCTTCGGCCTTCTACTTGTATGCATATATATATTTTATAATTTCTCTTATGTATTGTAAAGCTATTTTAACCTGTGAAAAAAATTAGTTAGATTTTGCGGATTTATTCGTCTATTAAGGCAGGAGGTGCAAAAATGAAAAGGCTTGTGTTTTTAGCAGTTGTTCTGTTTCTTGTTTCAACACAGGGGTTTGCCGGGGATTTGGCTTGGGAAGAAATAAGCGATGGGGCTATAAATGTCAGCGCTGCCCTAATAAACCCTGCAAACGAACAGGTAATCCTTATCGGCACTGATAAGGCGGTCTTAAAAACAACGGATGCCGGTTCAAGTTGGAGGCCGGTTCTATTGTTAAAAGGAAACAACAGTAGAGTAAACCTGCTGATTGCTGACGGAGATAAATTTTTTGCAGCGACAGGCGCGGGGTTATACAAAAGTCATGATAACGGAAATAGCTGGAAAAGGATTTTTAAGGGCAAGAATTATTTTGAAAACGACTGCAATGCTCTAGCGATCGACGGACAGAAGTTATATTTAGGGACAAAGCAGGGGCTTTTTTTAAGTAATGACTCGGCAAGAACATGGCATAAAGAAGGCGGCGAACTGGCTAATTCAGGCATTTTTGATATGGCCGATGCGGGAAGTTGTATTTATATCGCTTCTTCAAGAGGGGTATATAGGTTCTTAAAAGATACCCGGGTATATGAAAAGATTTATTATTCGCTTGCATCTTACCAGACAAATGATATCCCGGAAGAGGGCAGCACGGAAGATCCCGATGGAATATATTTAATGCGCGTTGCTTTTGATAACTCAAAGAAGACGGTTTATGTCGCCGGGAAAAAAGGTGTTTTCCAAAGCTTCGACGATGGCAAGAGCTGGGATACCGTGCCTGATTTCGGCTTGCTTGATAAACAAATCCGTGACCTTGCAGTCATCGGTGATTCGGTTATTTATGCTGCCGCGCGGAAAGGAGTTTTTGAATTCAAGCAGGACAGATGGCAAGAATTGACGGGGGATCTTGAAGGAGAAAATTTTAATTCTATATGCCAAGATAAAAAAAGCCGTTTCTATGTTGCCTCGGATAAGGGCTTATTTAAAACAAACCTTGCGCATACTATAAACAGCGGGAGTAGTTTCCTTAATCTTTATTATAAAGATGAACCTGCAATCGGCTCGCTTCAGGAGGCCGCGATAAAATATGCTGAAGTGTCTCCGGAAAAGATAGCAGATTGGAGAAAAAAAGCGGCAATGAAAGCATTTTTACCGAGATTCAGCGCTTCGATAGATAGGGATACCGGAGATCTCTGGCACTGGGAAGGGGGCTCAAGTACCAAAGCAGGCGACGATATCCTAGTAAGAGGCAGGGATGCTGTCGGATGGGACGTAACGCTAACATGGGACCTAAGCGAGATAATCTGGAACAACGACCAGACATCTATCGATGTCCGCTCGCGGCTAATGGTTGAATTGCGGGACGATATATTGGACGCAATAAACAAGTATTATTTTGAAAGAATCAGGATAAGGATGGAAGTGGATAATTTAAGTATTGAGGACAGGAAAAAAAGGGCTGAAAAAGAACTTAAGCTTCAGGAGCTCGCCGCTTCCCTTGATGCCCTCACCGGCGGCTATTATTCCAGGTACAAAAATAATCGGCAGGAAAACAAATAACCTGGCAACTTTACTCTATTGGGTTATTCGAGGTATAGCTTTTTGATTTCCTGATAATCAGGTGTATCTATACGGCTGTAGATTTCCTGCGCAAGGCGCAGGTATTCGCGGGATTTATTGCGGTACCCTTTTTCTTTATAAAGAAGCCCGAGATTCAAACTTGCAGAAGCAAGTTCCAAAGGCGCATTAATAGAGCGCGAGATCCTAAGCGACTCTTCAAAGAATTTTTCCGCTTCGTCAAATTTTCCCATTTCTGTATAGAGCCCGCCGAGCATATCATAGTCGCTTGCCAAGCTCGGAAGATTTGCCTGCATCTGGTCGAGTTTTAAGCCCTTATTATAGCAGGCCAGCGCCTTTTGATACTGCTTTTCGAATAAATACATCTCACCAAGGTTAAAATAGCAGTCGCTCAACTCATCATCAAGCTTAAGTTTTGTAAGAAGCTTGGCGCTCTTGCCGTAAAATTCTTTCGCGGTTTTATAGTCATCCTTATTGGCAAAGATTATCCCGATATCAAAATAATCGCATGCCAGGTTATATTTGTGGCCTTTTAAATGCTGGTTCTGGCGGTTTATCTCGGAACTTTTAGTCAACAACTCAAGGGACTTATCATAATCCCCTTTATCAAGATGCCAGACACCGAGTTTTCTTAAAGCCACTGCCTCCCCAAAGGCATCTTTATTTTCTCTGGCGGCAGCCAAAGCATTGTTATAAAATTCCAGCGCCTTGGGATAATTACCCATTGCCTGATACAGCCAGCCGATAGAATTATAAGCAACAACCTGGCTTTTTATGTCCCTCTTCTCCTCGCTGGCAATTGCATAATCAAAATAACATTCTATTGCTTCTTCTCTTTTCCCCTGCCTTTCATATGCCTTGGCCAACAGAGGATACGCACCTAAAAACGACGGGTCTTTTTTTATCAATTCAACCGAGATAGATACTGCTTCCTGGTTCTTGCCGGCTTTAAGATAATTATTGGCTTTTAAAAAAAGGAAATTTGAGCCCGGGTTAACGGACTGCATCAACATATATATGAGGTATCCTGCAAAAGAAATTGCGGCAAAGGTCGTAACCCATGGCAGCGATTTCTTTATGCGTGTTAAACCCTGTTTTGTAATCAGCGGCTTCTTGCTTTGTTTATGTTTTCCTCTGAACATTATATAATTACTGTCGCCGTAAAGCAGGTAGCTCGCCCAGGAGACCGCATTAATGCCGAATCTCTTGATTATTTTTACGCGCGCCAGGCGCAGGCTCTCACCAACGGGCATGCCTGCGATCAACTGGGAGTAAAACTCATTGGCAAAAAGCAAGCTCACCGAATCTTCGATCTTTCTTATAGTGCCGATATAATGCCTTACACCGGAAAATAAAAAAGCGGAGGCAAGGTTGTGCGAGGCCTCTTCGGAGCTCGCCGAATAGCACGAATTGGAAAAAATCAATGCGGGCATCTCTTTTTCTTCTGTCATCGCGAAAATATCCTGCACGCTGAACCGCCCGTCGTTTAAAACCCAGCCGCTGTTTTTTGCCTGCCCCCTGTCATGTTCGCTGTGGCCGGCAAAATGCACAATGTCATAGTCGCGCAGGTTCTTTTTTACAAACAGGGTATCTATATGCGTTGATTTAAAATCAATCCTGATCTCCGTATGCCTGCGCTCAAAACGGTTTTTAATATGTAGCCCTTCCAGGTATGCTGATTTTAGATCGTTTGTCGGATTAGCCAGGATCAACATCCTCGGGCTGCTGCTAAAACTGCGGTATACGGGGCTTGCCTCATGAACTTTAGTCCTTACCAGACGGCCGAGATTAAAT
>VGKM01000090.1 GCA_016867005.1 Candidatus Omnitrophota bacterium
CGCGCTTCAGGAAAAAACCGCATCTTTCGGCAACTTGCGGCAGAGGATTTTCCAGGCCGTCAAAAATCTGGCCTAATAAGCCCGGGCCCAATTCCACAGAAAGCAGCTCTCCGCTGAACTCCACCGCTTCCCCTGCCTTTAAACCGCCGGTGCTTTCATAGACCTGCAATTCCGCATTATTCCCCCGTATACGGATTACTTCCGATTTCAAGCGTTCTTCGCCGTGCAATATGTAAACGACTTCATTCTGAATGGCAAAAGAATCAAAACTTGCTGTTACCATGTTTGCGTTGACTTTAACAATATAACCCGTCCTTTTAGCCGGCATTTTTACCTCTGTTAGTTTATAGTAGTTATTTTTTCTAAAAGTGCCTTGCCGCTGGCCTTGTTAATTTTATCCCAGCGTTCTAAAATCAAAAGCTTCAAAGCATAAATAAGCAATGCATCAAAATCAAAAAAATGCCCGCAACCCAACTCGTCAAGAAAAATCCATCTTGCTTCATCCAACAGCCTTTCGGCTTCTAATGGCGACTGGCTCCTTAGGGCTGCTGCTGCAACATGATAAATCGCCAGGCCCGGAGCATCAGGGCTTGGACGAAGATACTTCTCGGGGCTGATTTTTTTGCGCACGGCCCTTAAATGCGCCAGTTCATTCCTGAGCAATGTCTCAAAGCTGGCCGCTTTTTTTATAACCTGATTTTCCTGATATGACAAAAATTCCTGCGGTAATTTTTTTAATGATTCCATATCCCTATCCGGGATAAACCCGGAGCATTTTTCCAGAAAATTCCCAAAGGAAAGCGGCGGCTTATCGCTAAAGCTCAGCATCGGCAAACTTGACAAAAGATATGCGTAAAAATCAGCCATATATTAAACCTGCAGGATTTCTTTCAGTTTTGGTTTCAGAAATGTCCCGATGTACCCGGCAAGGGAAGCATCCGTAAAATCAAACTGCGACTTTCCCGCGTCATAGCTTATGATAAAACCTGCGCGGATATCATCCGAAGACCTTAATATGATTTTTTTCTTTACTTCGTCTTTTAATTTTGCCAAAAACCCGCTTTCTAATGCGCCTAAATCATCCTTATTGACAGAGATAATAATTTCACTTCCCCCGCGGAAATCAAAATTATGGGTTATATTGGTTAAAATCCTGGATAGGCTCTCTGGCGTAAGCGCATCATGCACCTGGGCATTTATCAACTTGGCAAGCATATCATTTATTTCCTGCCTTAAAACCAAAAGGAGGTCCCTTGCTGCCTGATGAAGCAGGCTTTTTTCCTTTTCCTGCGCAAGAGAAAACGCCTCTTTTGTTTCCTGTAAGATTTTTTCTGCCCGGCCTTGGGCTTTTTTTATGATCTCATCTGCCCTGAGCTTTGCTTTATCCTCTATTTCTTTGGCCCTGGCTTCTGCTGCAACCACGCCTTCCTGATTGATCTTTTCTATCAGTGCTTTAATATCTTCTGCCATAGTTTTCTCCTGCCAACCTTGTCCACTGTTCAACCTCGTAGGTTTAAACGGGTTTTTAGCTCTCTTAACCTACGAGGTTAAGAGATTGAGAGATTGAGAGATTAAAAAGTTATTGCAATAATTCATCAACTGCTTTTAAAGGGTCGCTGGCTTCAAGTATGGGCCTGCCGACTACTATATAATCAGCCCCTGCTTCAATTGCCTCTCTTGCAGTCGCAATCCTTTTTTGGTCTCCGGCGGATGAACCTCTGGGCCTGATGCCGGGGGTTACGATTATAAAATCTTTTCCGAATTCTTCGCGGATTTTTTTTGCCTCAAGGACAGAACAAACAACGCCGTCTAAACCGGCCTCTTTAGCCGTCCTTGCAGCATCTAATACGTCTTTTACGCCTGATTCTTCGCTTGTTAATTTAGTCACTCCGACTACAAATGGCTTCTTAATATTTAATTCCCTGGCCCGCATTGCTGCTCCTTCAGCAGCTTTCTTAAGCATACCGATCCCGCCCTGAACATGTACTGTCATCATAAAAACATTAGGGCTTGTGCCGCTGGCCGTCGCAGAATACACAGTATTGGGAATATCATGGAATTTCAGGTCCAAAAATACTTTTCCACCTTTTCCTGCGGCCATCTCAATAGCCTTTGGCCCATAAGCAGTAAATAACTGGCTGCCGACTTTGTAGAATTGGACCTTGTTGCCGAGAACACTGACGATCTTTTCTGCTTTCTCCAGCGTATCCACATCTAAAGCCACAATTAACCTGTCTTTTAGCTCCGGCATTTTAACGACCCTGTTAATTCCTTGATCGAATCTATTTTATTGGAACGTAAATATTTTTCAATGCCTGAAATGATCTCTGTTGCAGCTCTCGGATTAATAAAATTGGCAGTGCCTACACTTATTGCCGATGAGCCGGCAATAAAAAACTCCAGGGCGCTTTCAGTGTCCATTATACCACCCATCCCGATTATAGGAATTTTAATTTTCTGATAAACTTCCCAAACCATCCTTACGGCAACAGGCCTGATTGCCGGGCCGCTTAAGCCGGCCAGCCCTTGCGCGATCTTCGGCCTTCTTGCAACAACATCAATGCTCATCCCGATTAAAGTGTTAACTAGGGCAACCGCATCGCTTCCGGCCTCTTCCGCTGCCATAGCTATTTCGGTTATATCGGTAACATTGGGGGATAATTTAGTAATCAGCGGCTTCCTGGTGGCCTTGCGCACTGATCTTACAATATCGGATGTGGCTTGAGCATCCTGGGCAATTAATCGCCCTCCTCCTGAAACCTTGTGTGCATGTTTTACATTTGGACAGGAAATATTCAATTCTATCGCCCCAACCGCATTGATCTTGTTTAATTTTTTCGCGAGTGCGGGGAATTCATCGATGTCCTGATCCGAAGCAATGCTGACAATTATAGGGACACCGGATTTTTCCAAGACAGGGATCTTCTCTTTGATAAATTTATCTATGCCGGGATTTTCTAAACCAATCGAATTCAGCATTCCCGCCGGGGTCTCGCAGGTGCGGGGCATAGGATTGCCGGCGCGGGCTCTTAACGTAATTGTTTTTGTGACGATGGCCCCGAGCTTTTTAATATCGGTTAACCCGCGGAATTCCTCTGCGTAACCAAAAGTACCGGAACAAACCATTACCGGGTTCTCAATCCTTAACCTACCTATATTTACAGAAAGTTTTGACGGCATTTTATTTTAAGAATAGGCCTAACGCCAATCCGGCGATTACGGTAATAACCGGGTTTACCTTAAATATATATGTTACCACAATTACGATAATTGCAATTAAAACGGTCTTTATATCTGTAATCGAAGTCCTAAACAGCCTGATTAATGCCACAATAATAAATCCGATTGCCATGGGCCTGACAACCTTAAGGAGATTTTGTACAAACGGATTGCCCTTGAATTGAAAGTAACCGTTCGCGATGAAATAAAGGGCTATGAAAGGCACTATAATAAGGCCCAATGTCGCTGCAAATGCCCCTTTAATCCCGGCTGTTTTTGTACCGACAAAAGTAGCCAGGTTTACCATGATCGGGCCAGGCGTGATCTCCGAAATGGCGACTAAATCCGTAAACTCCTGCAAGCTTAACCAATGATAAGTATCCACTACATATCTCTGGGCTAAAACCAACATGGAATAGCCGCTCCCAATAGTAAACAAGCCTGCCTTCAGAAAAACCAAAAATAATTTAAACAGTATCATATTGCCCTTTCCTAAACAGCATCTTCCTGCCAAATAATATCTTGAGCGTTAAACACCGGACCCTCTTTGCAGACCCGCTGAAAACCAGAAATTGTCTTTACTGCGCAACCAAGGCATGCCCCAAAACCGCAGCTCATATGTGCTTCAAGCGATACTTGCGCAGGGACGCGGTATTTTTTGCAAATGACGGCCAGTTCCTTAAGCATCGGCTTTGGGCCGCAGCCGTATATTGCTTGCGGCTTGAGGATTGCGGCTCGCAATAAATACTTTAACAGATCGGTCACCCTGCCTTTAAATCCGGCTGAGCCGTCGTCAGTGGCGATTTTGACGTCACAGCCCAGGGCCTTAAATTCTTTTTCGCAAAGAACCTGTTTTTTTGTTCTTGCCCCGATCAAGACCGAAATTGGCATTTTGGATTTCGAATTTTTGGTTTCCTTTAGTTTTTCTGCAAGAAAGACTAAAGGAGCTACGCCCATTCCGCCAGCAACAATAACTGGATGCCGGATGCCGGATGCCGGATGCCGGAAATTAAAACCATTCCCCAGCGGGCCGATTATATCCAAATAACCGCCGGGCTGTTTTCCTGATAACAACTCTGTCCCTCTCCCGACAATTTCGCACAAAATATGAAACGAGTTTCCTTTTACGCTATGGATACCAAGCGGCCGGCGTAATAACGGGTCATCTGCGCTAGAAACTTTTACCTCTACAAATTGCCCGGGTTTTGCCTTACGGCTGATTGTCGGGCAATAGAGAGAGAGATTAAAATAGTCTTGCCCGAAATATTTTTTCCCGGTGATTTTTGGCCTCTCCTGATAAATTTCCGTTCCCATTATCGTAACAACTCCCATGTTTTTACGATCATGACAAAAATAAATGCCGCAGAAAAAGAAGGCAGTTCTTTTTTTATCCACGATAATTTAAACTTGATCCTGGAGTCCTTGCGCATCATGCTTTTAATACTGGGGAAAAACTTCGGGGTGGCATTACAATAATCCCTGAATGAGCCCCCGAATAGGTCTGTCAACTTTTTCTCTTCTTTTCTTATCTGGGGGATATAGATCAAAAGGTAAACCAACACAAATACCAGCGCCACCCACCATCTTAGGATCAAAAGGATGATACCCAGGCCGATAAAAAGCGTCCCCAAATACATCGGGTTCCTGGTCAATGCATATACCCCCTGCGTTGCCAATGTCTTGCCGTCGGGATTTAATTCTGCCTTATAGCCCCGGGCTGCTGTCCTTAAAAAATAACCTAGAAGGAATACCGCCATACCAAAAATTTCGGCAGCTGCTGCAATAACCCCGCTTGTTTTCTCCGGAAGCAGATATTGATAGAAAACCGCCAAACACGCAACAGACAAAAATATCAGGAACCCCTGGATCTTTATTCTTTTTTTCATTTTTGGCACCTGGGGCAGAAATAAGTACCCCTGCCTCCCAATGCAATGCGTTTAACCGGCGCCCCGCAAGCCAAACACGGTTTACCTTCTCTGCCGTAGACCTTGTGGTATTTCACGTAGTCACCCTGCATGCCGGATAACTGCACATATTGATCGATTGATGACCCCTTATATTTAATTGCTTCTTTAAGCGTTTCAATTATCTCTTTTAACAGGCGTTCTTTTTCTTTGCCGGTTAAAGACGCAGCCGGCCTGCCGGGGTCAATCC
>VGKM01000091.1 GCA_016867005.1 Candidatus Omnitrophota bacterium
AAGAATACCCGCAGCCGAAAAAAGAGTTATTCGTTAAAATATCTACCTCCATCATGGAAGATCTTGTTGTTCATAGCTTCCTGTTTTTTGTTTTGGCTTACTTATTTTATTTTAGATGGACAAAAATATTGACCACGCGCCTATACCTGTTTTTTTCGCGAAAAGTGAACATCAAGGATTTCGCCTATACGAATCTACAGGCGTATTTGGGGCTTATGCAGTTAAAAGATTTAGATATCCGCAACAAAATTCTCATGAATAAGCTTTTTAAAATGCGCCAATATTTTTCGGGGGAGGTAAAATATCAACAAAATCCGTTCGGTGCACAGGAGGCGTTCTATTACAATATCGTTCTAACAGACAAAAATTGCGATGAATTAAGAAAGCGCCTCTTGTATAGGAATGTGGATGTCGGGGTTAAAGATGAGATAACCGATAATTGCATAATGTGCTTTGAACCGGATAAAATTTCTCTTTATCCTGCCATAGAAAAATGCTATACTAAATTAATACAATTACCTCTGTCCTATAACATGGACGAGTCCGCATTAAAAAAGGTAGCTCTTAGGCTAAACAAATGTTTATCGTAGGGGGCGCTATGAAAAAATTCAAGATAAAGTTATTTTTCACTTCTGCTGCAATAATCCTTATTTTGATAGCTACCGCCGGTGTTTGTTTGGCATCCTACGACCTTAAGGAATATTTCCCTTTGGGTGAAGCCGATGTTTGGAAATATACGGTAACAGAAGAAGGCAGTGTTTTTGAAGAGTCATGCAAGGCCGCAGGGAAAGAAGCAGTGCAGCAGGTTGATACTACTGTTATCTTATGTAAGAGCGAGGTTTCGGGCGTCTTGGAAGAAAGTGCCGATAACGTCTCCATCGATTCAGGTGGGTTAAAAATCTATAAAAGCAGGGAAGATAAAGATATTGTAAATTTTAGCGAACCGATTCCATTGTATCCGGCATTGGAAATCGGAAGCACTAAACAATTCCAAGTTGTTTTGACGGTTGAAGATTACGATACGAAAGACATAAAAGAAAGCAAGAAGCTGTCCGGCAATGTAAAATTAGCCGGCCTTGAGGATGTAGAAGTTGTTGCAGGAAAGTTTATTGATTGCCTGAAATTTGTCAGCTATTATGAAGAAGCAACAGATGACGGCTTAAAAACAGAAGACTACGAGTGTACAAGCTGGCTAGCACCCGGAGTAGGCAAGGTTAAAGAATTTTGCTTTTACTCGGAATATGGCTCTGACCAGAATAAAGATAGTGTCTCTACGATATTGTCGGAGTTAAGTTCGGCGGTAATTAACGGGAATAAAATAAGCCGAGAATCAGCCACCAAATAAGTGCGACCTCCGGAAGAAAAAAGCTAAAACTAAAGAAATTATCCAGAAGAAATACCAGGCAGGCAGTTGCAAGATATAATTTTCCCCTGTCGGGCAAGCGTTCCTCATTCGAAGCCCACCCATTTTTTATCACAGCTGCGACTATCCATAGAAAAGAAATAAGTCCTAATATTCCGGTTTCTGCCCAGAGTTGCAGGTAGGCATTGTGGGCAAATCTTGATTGGATGAGGTTAAAATTCCCTAAACCTATACCCGTAAGAGGAAATTCTTTGATTATCTTGATTGTTTCAGCCCAATAATTAAATCTCATGGACAAGGAAAATAACGGTTGAAAATGCTGTCTCTGGTTTATTATTCTTGTAAAAAATACCGCAGCAATCATTACCAGCAATGATAAAAGGATGCCAAGCCTTGCCTTTTTAGATTTATTCTTTAAATAAAAATAAACCATTATTGCGATAAAGAGGCTTATCATTGCTCCCAGGGATTGGGTAAAGATAAGGGCAAGGCAGGCAGGCGGGAAAACCCAATACCTGTGCCGGCGCGATATCAAAGAAATCATAATAATCATAGATAAATATCCGGCGAGGATGTTGGGAGTGACAAAAGGCGAAAATGCTCTTTTGCGTATTATACAATCAAGGATAAATGAGTTTTGTGCTTCAAGGCGCGATATGTGTCTTAGAAGATGTTCAAAGCCGAAAAAATACTGGTAGATCGCCAGGATGCTTATTAAAAACCCTGAAAAAATAATGCAATTCATTACCCGGCGCCTATTGTCAGGCGGCAAAGAAGATACGGCGATGAACAGGCAGATATAGGTTAAGAAATTTACGCCTTCTGATAAACCGGATATCTTAGCGGGGGAAATAATCAATGAGGCAAAGAGCGCTATGCCGAACAAGGAAATCGGGATTCTTATGATCGCGATTTTTTCCCGATTGGCGCCTTTAAGCGCTATTAATAAACCGAGGAAAGCAAGGAGAAGAAAAGAATATAATGAATTCAGGCAGGGCGCAGCAAGGGAAGAGACGAAGGGCCTGAGGAAGATAAAGATTACCAATACATATGCCATTATGTTATAATTCTATTTAAAAATGAGCACGGCGTCAATTGAATTAACCAGTATTATTATTGTTACGGCAGGCGCAGGAGATTATCTTGAGCGCTGCCTTGATTCCATATCAAAACAGACGCACAAAAACTTTGAGGTATTTGTAATAGACAATTCTCATCAAGGGCGGCTCAAAAATGGCCTGTCTCCGCGATACCCTTTTGCTGTATTCTCTCCCGGGCCCGAGAATAATTCCTATAGCGGTTCACTTAATAAAGGGATGCAGTTTTGCCGGGGGGATTTCATCCTTTGCCTTAATGACGATTGCATATTGGATGATAGATTTATCGAAGAGGCCTTAAAAGGGTTTTGCGATGACAAAGTGGGAATGGTCTGCGGAAAGCTTCTGCGTTGGGATAATACGACGCTTGATTCAACCGGATTATTTCTGACTTTTTGGCGCACTGCCAAAGAAAGGGGTTACGGCAGAAAAAATACCGGCAAGTATGGAGCGGCAGGTTTTGTTTTTGGCGCAACAGGAGCCGCGGCATTTTACCGCAGAAAAATGCTTGATGAGATAAGAGAAGAAGATTATTTTGATAACAACTTCGGTTATTTTTATGAAGACCTGGATGTGGCCTGGCGCGCAAAAAGAGCGGGATGGAAAGGTTATTATGTGCCTTTGGCTACAGCAAGGCATTTGCGGGGAGGCACGGCAAGGAGCCAAAAAGGACAGGGCAAACCCTTTGCCCGCAGATTCTTAAGCGGCCAATTACAGGCAGAACTTATAAAAAACCGTTATTTGACAATTATCAAAAACGAGTCATTTATTGGATTCCTTCTCCATTTGCCCGCTGTTGTTCTTTATGACTGCCTGGTTTGGGGGTATACATTCTTATTTATAAGGCCTGTTGTGAAAATTTTCCTTAAGGAGCGGGGTTATATCAAAAGAGCAATACAAAAACGGCTTGCGGGAAAATAATTAATTTATAATTTTGCCTCTTCCTTATTTCCCGACGGAAAATGAGATTAAAAAAACCTTGACAAATACCCGGCAATATGATAAAAATAAACTAAGTGTAACGCATTTAATAAGTTAGAATTTTTTTTGGGAGGAAAATAAAACAAGGTGTAAAACATAGAAGGTTGTTTAAGGGCTAGAATCATTCGGCCCTTATTTTTTTATACTGATGAAGACAGTAGGATTAACTTACGATTTAAAAAGCGATTATAAATTAAAAAAAGGGGACCCGCCGGATGCAAATGCGGAGTTTGACCATCCCTCTACCATAGGCGTTATTGCCTCAGCTATTGAATCTCAGGGGTATAAAGTCAAAAGAATAGGTAATTGCTCCAGCCTTCTTGAGAAAATCGACAGCCTGAACGTGGATATTGTATTTAATATTTCCGAAGGCCGGATCGGCAGGAACAGGGAGTCGCAGGTGCCTATGCTTTTAGAGATGGCAGGGATCCCTTTTGTCGGAGCAGATGCATTGACTTTAGCATTAACACTCGACAAGGTTATGGCAAAAAAAGTTTTTATAGCCGAAAACATCCCTACTCCGAAATTCTTTGAGATCAAGCATATCGAATCGCTTGATACGGACCACTTAAAATTCCCTCTTATTGTAAAACCCCGCTTTGAAGGCTCCTCAAAAGGATTATCCGAAAATTCACGCGTAGAAAACATGGACGGTTTAAGAACCCAGGCAGAATATGTCATTAATACTTATAAACAGCCTGCGTTGGTCGAGGAGTTTATTTCCGGCCAGGAATTCACTGTTGCGGTAGTCGGTAATGACCCTCCTGAAGTGTTGCCGGCGGTACAGATAAAGATCGACGGAAAATTAAAACTTAACAATAAATTTTATACATTCTCCCGGATCACCTCCGACAGGCTGGAATATATCTGTCCTGCACGGATACCCGCGGATTTAAAAAACAAACTTTCTGAATACGCGATGCGTACTTATAATGCGGTAGAGTGCCGCGATTTCGGCAGGGTGGATTTTAGGGTTGATGCCAACGGCAATGTTTATGTCTTGGAGATAAACCCGCTCCCTTCTCTTTCGACGGAAGACGTATTTCCGCTTGTGGCAAAAGAAGTCGGCCTGTCATATAACCAGATAATCGGCAAGATCTTAAAGGTTGCATTTGAGCGGCATAATTTAAATTAAATGAAAGTAGCCCTGACTTACAACCTAAAAAAGAAAGACGATACAAAACCTCCGGATTATTTTTCGGAATTTGATTCAGAGGAAACCGTTAATGCTATCGCCGGTGCATTAAAGAAAAATGGCCATAGCGTTGATATGATCGAAGCAGAGTATCCCACCCTTTTTTCTTACTTCAGGCAGAACAAAGTAGACATCGTTTTTAATATTGCCGAAGGCAAATCAGGAAAACTCCGCGAGTCGGAGATCCCCGCAATACTGGATTATCTGAAAGTCCCTTATACCGGGTCAAATACATTTTCTTTGGCCCTTGCCCTTAACAAAGCCCTGACTAAAAAAATCCTGCTTGCCGAAAACATCCCTACTCCGAAATATCAGGTTTTTGAAAGGGGCAACGAACCATTAAAGAGCGATTTAAAGTTTCCTTTGATCATAAAACCGAATTGTGAGGGTTCCGGCAAAGGCATAAGCTCCAGTAACGTTGTTTATACCGAAGAAGAATTGGTCATCAGGGTGCGGGAGACCATCTCTAGATATAAACACGAAGCGCTCGTTGAAGAATTTGTCGAGGGAAAAGAGCTGACCGTAGGGATCCTGGAAAATGGCAAGACGACGATTTTGCCGATCCTGGAAATTGATTTTTCAACCTGCCAGAAAAGCGGCGAATATTTTTATTCCTGGAGAATGAAA
>VGKM01000092.1 GCA_016867005.1 Candidatus Omnitrophota bacterium
ACTATTCTATTAAAAGCATCTGCGTCAACATGCAGGGCTAACTGAGTTACTGAAGGTAAGGCTGCCTGTTCATATTTTTTTCTACGGGCAAGGGAGCTCATTTCAATAATCGATTGCATCGAACGAATACCATGATTATAATGGGGTGCTTTTAAAAATGCATGCAAGACTTCACTGTCAATTAGGCATTCCTTGCCTGCCTTAAAAATATGAGGGGCATGATTCTTCAATAAAAACCGGAGCACAGTTGCTCGCCTGATCATAGCCAGTCTATCACTCTGTAATTCACCTGTGCTTGGGTTGGGGCCTTTTATATTGATAAAGCCTCGCAAGCGGCTGACGAAATCAGTACCTTTTGCATCCTTAAAAAACTGATGTTGTTCGTTTTCAATGAATTCGGCACACGTGCTGGTAGTGCCACCGGCAAAGACAAAGATAGCTTTACCTAGTGGATGTTTGTTTTCCCCGTCGTGAAAATAGCCGTCCTGCATTGGCGCTAAAAAGTATTTCAGCCACCCCAGCTTCTCCTGATTGAACGATGAATCAAATTCATCAAAAAAAACTAAAGGCACGATACCCTCTAAAGCAACATCACGTACTTTGTGAAAAGAGGTAATTAGCTCATCAATACTATTGAACTGAGAAAGATTAAATTCAAGAGGATCTTTTGGAACCTTACCCGGCGCAATGCTCTTGACAACTTCGGTAACGCCGAATGATTTACCGGAACCGGGAGGGCCAAAAACTCCTATACTTAAAGGCCTAGTGACGGCAGGGGATTGTAAATATTCACAGACCAAGTTCCTGATGCTGTTAAAACTCTCGATTTCGCTGCGTTCATAGGTTGATAGGTTGCCAAATTTGCCCAAAGGAACCCTGTCCAGTAAATCATCCTTACCGTATAGGACGAAATTAGCGGCAATACTTTCGATTAAGGTTGGCAACTGTTCTAAAATTGTCCATTGCTTCTGCGCCGGATCATTGCTTGGTAACGGGACTTCTGCTTCAGCTGTTATTAAGTTTTTATCCTCTGGAGCTTTGAAAATCTTTTTGTACTGATATCCAAGTTGTTCGATATTATCCCCAAAGCCTGTTTGCCATAATCTTTTCATGCTTAGAATGCCATTCCTAACTGCGTTTTCCATAGTTTGCTTGTCTACTATACTTGCAACAAGCCCGGCTGTAAAAGCATTGCCGATGCCGACCATTTTACCCGGATAGACAGATTCAAAATCTTCTTCGCCGCACTTAGGATCAAAAAAAAGTAATGGTTTCACTTGATCATCCCGATTATTAAAAAGGACAGCACCATCAGCGCCAAATCTTACGATTAGATATTCAGGTTTGTGTAGAAAGGCTAAACAGCGATTATAAGCTACCTGCCAGGCGAGATCCTGGGCAGTTCTTTCCCAGGACAGGCAACGACTGATTTTTACATCCATTAACCTTAGATTATCAGCCTCTACGATTAAAAGAAACAGGTTGCCTGATTCTAATAATGCGTCCCATAAAGGCCCCTGCCCGAGTGGGCGGCTCATTTTTAGAATAACCTTCGCTTGCCTGGTTTTACTATTTGCAATCAGGTCACCCCAGATATCTGTTTCATCCCTGAAACCATTACCGGAATCGTCCAAAACTATATAATCGGCAATAAGATCTTTTTTTGCAATAGCAAGGGGTTTGATATTATTTGTTCCAGTGACCCCCTTCCATTCATTTAAGCGGAATATTTGACGTTCTACGTCATCAGTTGAATAAGAGAAGCTTTTTATACCGGCAAAGACATGTACTACCTGGTCGGGTTTTAGGAACTGAAGATCTTCGATGGCAGGTGAAACAACCTCTATATTTTTGTTTGAGCTGGTTGCATTCCTGATAAATTCCGCCAGAAGCAGTGAACCACCAGGCTGTTCAAAGCGCAGAATGCCGGGATATACCTGCCAGTTGTATTCATAGCATCCTTGCTGGTCCTGTGATTCATGAGAAGGGGTTGTTACTTCGAACCAATCGACGGCAGCATCGCCGTTCACTGCAATACATGTTTTACGATCTCCGTTTTCTTCTCCACCCATTTTTGCAAGCCTCCCCATCATTATGATAAATCAAAGTTAAGGTTTGCTAATCTTGTAGCCGAGGGCAATAATTGCCTTTATTGATTCCATAGCGGTGGCACGGTCATATTCTTTTTCCGAGTCTGGTAATTCAGGATAAGGAACAAGGTCGGGATGCGTTTTGAGCTTGTCATCACGCCTGGGGCCAAAACTCCAACCTTCTGCCATCCGCTTTTGGGCCCAGATATCGTGAATATGTTCGGCCAGCTTTTCTGTTAAGTCGTGCATGCTTGCTGGGAGCTCAATGTTCGAGGTGTCAATTGGTTTCGGAATATAGTTCAAAAGGGATTACCTCTTTCCTGATTAATATGGCAGGCAAGATTTGCATACATTATTTTTAATGTTCTAATTTAGCATACTCCTTTCCGCCGTTTAGATCAAGTTTTATTAGCAATTTTATAATCATATTATCCGGATATTATCCGAAAGTCGGTTTTAAGGTTTTTGTATCTATACTAAATTATCCGCCCCTTTTGTTGACATAGATAACAGAAAATTGCTATAATTTTTTCAGTACAATTGTAAATCTGACTATTTTTATTGACTGGAGAAGAATGATACATTCTAAGCTAAATAAACGTGAAAGCTTGCGCAATCGGATCCGCACTTTTAAGCGGAAGCGACTTTATACATTATGGGGTGAGAGCAGATGGTTGATAATCGGCTGCTTTTGGGTAACCGCTATTATCCTGGGGTATATCGGGTTTTACCGCTATTCAATCGCTATTGGCGAAAGAAGTACCACTTTAGATCTTTTATACCGGGCAATACAGCTCACAGTTTTCGAATCGGGAGATGTTGAAGGCGCATTACCCTGGCAGCTTGAAGTGGCTCGCTTCCTGATGCCTGCCGTGGCCGGCTATGCTGCTATCCAGGCTATACTGGCCATCTACCGTGATCAATGGCAGATATTCCGCATCCGTTATCATAAAAATCATCTAGTTTTATGCGGTTTGGGCGAAAGAGGTTTAAAAATTGCCCAGGAGTTTCTTGAACGGGGCATTCGGGTAGTAGTAATTGATGCCGATGAAGAAAACCCCTTGCTGAGAAAAATCCGGGAACAGGAAGCCGCGGTACTGATTGGTGACGCCACGGATCAAGATCTGCTGCGCAAGGCAGGCGTACATAAGGCGAAATACTTAATTGCCGTCTGTGCCGATGATGGTGTAAATGCTGAAATAGCCCTTAGTGCCCGCAGTCTTTCCCATTTGAGGAAAAATGAAGCTCTGACTGTTTTTGTTCATATTTTAGATCCCGAGCTTTGCAACCAACTTAGCAGCTGGGGATTATCTGCCTCAAAAACCGGTTTGTTCAGGCTGGAGTTCTTTAACATCATGGAACGAGGCGCCCGCATCATGCTCAGTGAGCATCCACCTTTTTTTGAAGAAGTTGAAGCAGAAAACCCCCCACACATTGTTTTAATTGGCATGGGCAAGATCGGCAATAGCTTAATTATGCAGGCGGCAAAATACTGGTCAATGACAAAAAAGGATAGCCGCATGCAGGTGACCATTGTTGATGGTATGGCTGAAGCCAAAATAAAACTACTGCAAAACTTTTGCCCACAAATCAATAACTACTGTAATTTTAATATCCACCCGCTAGATTTTCATCTTAACCCGGAACAGGTCGATTTTCTTTTTACTGATGAAGGCTCGTGCAGGGTAAATGTAATCTACATCTGTCTTGATGACGATGCCCTGGCCTTGGTAAGCGCACTAAAGCTTTATAAAACAACTCATCAATATCAGTTGCCTCTGATCGTCAAGATGAGTCGTGACGCGGGGTTGGCTACTCTTCTTGCAGAAGACAGAATTGCAATGGGGTTTGAAAACATTTATTCTTTCGGCCTGCTTGATCGAACCTGTAGTTTTGACGCGGTAACAGGTGGCATTTATGAGGTAATTGCTCAGGCTATTCATAATGAATATGTTATTGAACACCAGGAAAAAGGAGAAACGGTTGAGATTAACCCATCTATTGTTGAATGGTGCGACTTATCGGAAGAGTTCAAGGAATCGAATCGTCTACAGGCTTCACATGTCGAAGATAAATTGGCCAGCATAAATTGCGGCCTGCAGCTTTTAACCGACTGGGAAAACTACGGATTTGAGTTTGAACCTGAAGAGGTGGAAAAGCTAGCCCAAATGGAACATGAACGCTGGTGCGAAGAAAAAACCGACCGGGGCTGGTCCTATAAAGCAGGTCCTAAGAACAGCAAAAAGAAAACCAATCCGGCACTAATTCCCTGGACAGAGCTTGATGAAGGGACAAAGGCATTTAATCGAAATAATATATTAAAGCTGCCACTAATCCTTGCCAAAGCAGGATTTCAGATCTACAGGAAGTAATGTTTTAGTGAATTCGGTCTATGGTAAGTATAAAAAGTAAATTTTATAAGCTGTTAAACCTTTTGAAATGAACCAACCTCGACAATAGACACCCCATCTTCATCAAGAAGATGGTCGTGTCGCGATGTGACTCCCTTGACCAAAACCCAAAATGAGCTTGACTTATCTGAAAGAGTGCCTGGTGGTAAATGTTCACGTATTTTTTGTATTATACCGGATCGAGTTGCTGCCAGACAGGCGGCACCTGTTCCGAGGCTGTGTGCACCAGCAATTACCATAAGCATACGATTTGAGTAGGTGGGATGTGGGGTGCGGATGATGATCCCGTAATCTTCCGTCCAGATCTCCTCTGCAGGGTCACCAACTTTTTTTAGCATGCCTTCAATGGGTTTTCGTTTTCCTTCATTTGCTTCGTATAAGGCCACTGGCCAGTCCCCTGTCTCGCCCTCGTTCCAAGCAACACTTTCTGCTACCCCAAAAAAGAAGCGCCGTACTTGGCCGGCTTGCACTTGTTCGAGAATTTGACCAGAGTACGGATTAACTTTAGGTGATCCTATGAGAAAGAAGTTGCAATCACTTTCAAGTAGATTTGGAGCGCTATGCTGGGCTGATATTAGGTCAATACCAGCTATTTCTCCGTAAAGTTGGCCAAAAGCGGTAATTATTCCAAGAATACCAAGGTGATCACCAAAAGTGCGGCGATCGTAAACCTGAGCCTTTATACGGGTTTGCGCGCCCGGATATTTGGGGCTTGCGA
>VGKM01000093.1 GCA_016867005.1 Candidatus Omnitrophota bacterium
AGAGCAAAAGCCGGATCTCGCCGGTTGCCTGCAATTTATCCTTACCGAAAAAATTCCCCGGATGGATAAGCGCAATAAGTCAGTATTGATAATAGGAGCGACTTCATTTTTCGGGAATGCCGTATACGATCTTTTTAGCCGGGAATATAAGTCAGTCAGGGGCACTGGTTTTAGTAAGGCAGGGCTCCGGGGTTTTGATAAATTAGATGTTACCTCTGAAGAAGAGGTTAAGAATTATTTTTCTAAGTGCCCTGGTTTTGATATTGTGATCTACATAGCAGGCGAAGCTGACGCGGATGCAGCCGAAAAAGGAAGAGACAGAGCGCGGGCATTGAATGTTGAGGCGGTCTCAATCATCTCCCGGCACGCCAAGGATTGCAAGTTCGTTTATATATCCTCTGAGTATGTTTTCGACGGGAGTTCAGGGCCTTACGGGTCGCATTCGCCGGCCCGGCCGATCAATTATTATGGGCTTACCAAGCTGGAAGGCGAAAAGGCGGCCTTGAAGGATTTTTCTGGCGCTTTAGTCGTGCGTTTAGGCGCTCTTTACGGCTACAACGGCCCAAGCGACAAAAAGACATCAGTAAGCAAGCTTATTGCCGGCTTAGAAAATCCTGAGCCGTTAGAGGCAGATAATGTTCAGGTCAAGCATCCGATCTTACTTGAAGATGCCGCCGGAACAATATTAAAGCTTCTTGATTATGAAATGTCCGGGATTTATCAGGCCAATGGCCCTGAAGGATTAAACAAACAGGAAATGGCAGAGCGGATTGCCGCGGTACGCGCCGAAGCCACTGGCCGCAATTTTTCTTATCCTATTGTGGGCATAGCTCAAACCGGCACTGCCGGCAAGCCCCTTAATACCCATATGGTGAATGTGGATACTCCAAGGCCATTTAATGAAGGGATACGTTTCTTGTTTCAAAAGCAGGGCTTAACTAAAGGAAATACATTATGAGTACCGATAAAACGAGCGATACTAATTTAGATCTTCAGGAGGATATCCTTAACCTGAATTCTGAAGATACAGATTTTTTAACTAAATTCCCGGTTAAATTCATTGAGGGTAATTTCGCAAACTATTTGTGGGGCGGGCATTATCTTTATGCTATGAAGGGCTTGCTCCATGATGGAGACACGCCGGTGGCAGCCGAATCATGGGAAGTTTCCGGGCATAAAAAATATCCCTCCCGTATCCTGATGCCGGACGGCAGGATTTTTGCCTTTAGGGATTTGCTTAAGAACAGGCAGCTGGCCTGCCTGATCTTAGGGGATGATGTAGTGAAAAATTTCGGGCAGAGTTTGCCCATACTGGTCAAGTTTATTGATGTGCGCCAGCATATGTCGGTGCATTTGCACCCCTCGTATAAGATAGCGAAGATGTTAGGCGAAGATGATCCGGGTAAAGAAGAGATATTCATAGTAATTGACCTGCACGAGGACTCGGAGAGCGTGTTATACATGGGGTTAAAAGATAAAGTAAGCCGCAAGGATTTTAAAGCCGCCGTTCACAGGGGCGAGAATATCCTTGGCTTGTTGAATAAGATCCGTGTTTCCCCGGGCGAGATATTCCGCATACCTTCGGGTATTTTACATTGTTGGACAGGGGGTTCTGTTGCGGTTGAAATCGCCGAATCCAGTGATCTGACTTACCGCGTGTATGATTTTCTCCGGCAAAGGCCCATGCATATCAAAAAAGGGTTTGCTTCCATTGATTATAAATTTAACCAGAGCCCCACATTGAAAAAACAGTGTAAGGGCAAGTGGGAAAAGGAATTGAATAGAGGCCTTGATTTTGTTATAACGCGCAACGCCTTAAAGGTTGAGCGTATAAGGGCAGGTATTAATAGCGATCCTGTTCAGATCGATAATCGCAGCACATTTGAGGTATTGATGGGGATCGATGGGATAATCGAGATCGCGTCTTTAAAAAAGGATTGGCTTGTTCATTTGCACAAAGGAAGCTCAATTTTTATCCCGGCTAATGCCGGCGATTATTTGGCCAGGGGGATTGATGAGCTGAATAAAAACCGCGCGCTCCGCATCAGCATGAAGATTCCTGAAAGCGGGAGAAAATAATATGGCAAAAACAAAAGGCATAGAAAAACTTTTAGGCGAAGAAGCCAGGTATTGTTCTTATGGAGATACCGCTCATTATTTGGAGAAACCGATAATTTTCTCTGAATGCGACGGGTCATTCTTGTACGATCATGACGGAATGCCGTATCTGGACCTTCAAATGTGGTATTCCGCGGTAAATTTAGGTTATAAGAATAAGCGGGTGAATAAGGTGGTCAGGGACCAGCTTGATCACCTGCCGCAGATAGCCAGCCAGTATCTGCATCGGGAGAAAATAGAGCTTTGTGCCAGTATCTCTAAACAGATGCAAAAGTCCTTTCAAACTAAGGGCAGGGTGCATTTTAATGTAGGCGGGTCCCAGGCCATTGAGGATAGCATTAAGCTTATCCGGAAGGTAACAGGGAAAACACAGTTCTTTGCTTTTCAGGGCGGCTACCACGGGCGGACTATCGGCGCCTCGGAGATCACATCAAGTTACCGCTACAGGAGGCCTTACGGGCATTTTTCCAACAGGGCGCAATTTATTCCTTATCCTTATTGTTTTCGTTGCCATTATGGCAAGCGTTTTGGCTCTTGCAAGTATTATTGCGTAAGCCAATTCGAGAAATTGTTTGAAACAGAATATAATTCGGTCCTGGATACTAAAACCGGAGAGTGCGAATTTGCGGCTTTTTATATCGAGCCCATTCAGGGCACAGGCGGTTATATTATACCGCCGCCGGATTACTTTAAGAAAATTAAGAAGATCCTGGATCATTATAAAATTTATCTTGTTGATGATGAGATGCAGATGGGTTTTTACCGCACAGGGAAATTCTGGGGGCTTGAGCATTTTGGTGTTAAGCCCGATGTGTTGGTCTTTGGCAAGTCCCTTACCAATGGATTGAACCCTTTATCCGGCCTATGGGCCAAAGAAGAGCTCATCAGGCCTTCGGCTTTTCCGCCCGGGTCTACGCATTCAACATTTTCATCCAACCCCATGGGTACTACCGCAGGATTAGAAGTGATGAAGGTACTTCAGGATAAAACATTAGAAGCCCGCATCAATAGCAGCGGCAAGAAGTTTGTAAATATGCTTAAAAAACTTCAGAGGAAATACAAAGAGATAGGGGATGTTACCGGTATAGGGTTAGCTATTCGTCTTGAGGTTTGCGAGAAAGACGGCATTACGCCGAATAGGCGGTTGACAGACCGGATATTCCAGGCAGGGCTTGAGGGCGGCCTGGAATACAAAGGCAAGAAATACGGTTTGGTGTTGGATGTAGGCGGTTATTTTAAGAACGCCTTTACTTTGGCTCCTTCCTTTTACATCACCGATGAAGAAATCGGGATGGCGTATAAGTTTTTAGATGAATTATTCAGCCGTTTCACAACGTCTAACAGGCGCCAGCCATAATGTCCGGGCATTTTGGCCATTCTACTATGGAAGAAACCGGCACATTGAATTTTACAATCACCAAAAGTTTAAAAGATATTCCGCGCCAAGAGTGGGATCAGCTTTTCGGAGCTGACTTAATTGAGAGCTATGGCTACATGAAAACGCTGGAAGAAGGCGTAGCCAAAGACATTTCTTTCGGTTACCTGGTCGGGAAACGAGACGAGCGGATAATCCTTATCTTGCCTTTTTTCATCATGGATTTTTCTTTTGCCATGCTGATGCCTCAATTCCTGCGTAATGTTATCGGCCTGTTTGAGCGCCTGTTGAAGAAGAAGATCATTTTCCTGGGCACTCCCACTACCGAAGGATTCTCAATGGGCATATCTTCCGAAGAAGGCCGTGAACTGGTTTTAAATAAGGCCATAGAAGAATTATGGACTTTCTCAAAAAATGAGAAAATCGCAGGGATCGCCTTTTATAATCTTTCGTCAAAAGATCTGGAATTAAGCCAGTACCTTAAAGCGAAGAATTTCCTTAAAATGGAGGCCATGCCGACTACTGCAATTGATCTAAAGGTCGCCTCGCTTGAAGAATATATCCGGTCCTTGAGCAAAAATACCCGTAAAGACCTGAAGAAAAAATTAAGGCGTTCTCAAGAGCTCGCCCGGCTAAAAACCGAATTACGCGAAGACATCTCCGGCATAATTGATGATATTGACAGGTTATATGCGGAGAATTTTAATAGAGCAGACGTGCATTTTGAAACCCTGACCAGGGATTTTTTCCTGAACATCTGCCGGAATATGCCCGGGGTGGCCAAATATTTTATTACTTATGATAATGAAAAAATCGTGGCCTTTAACCTCTGTTTAGTCAAAGACAGCGTGCTCATCGATAAATTCGTCGGGTTTGACTATAGCGTCGCCCTCAAATACAGCCTTTATTATACTACTTTCTGCCATAATATTGACTGGTGTATTAAAAACGGAGTGCGGGTTTATCAGCCGGGATTTAACGGCTACCATGCTAAACTCAGGTTAGGCGCAAAGCTTGTGCCGCTATACATCTATGCCAAGGCATTTAATCCGTTTCTTGACGCGCTTATCCGGCTGTTCAAGCCGTTGATCGAGCCGAAGAATATGGACCCTGTCCCTAAAACTTCTTATATAATTATAGCTCTATTCGCCTTGAATGCTTTACTGTCCGGAACGGTTTATGCAGGAAATAAAATAGGAGGGAAAATGGAAAGCAATGAAAAGATCGAGAGTGCAGCTGTGCATGTTTTACCGCCTTTACCATACGCGGAGAACGCATTGGAGCCGGTTATTTCAGCGAAAACTATCAGTTTCCATTATGGCAAGCACCACAAGGGATATGTTGATAACTTAAACAAGTTAATAGCAGGGACGGAATTTGCGGGTATGCCCCTTGAGAAAATTATCATTGAGACAGCAGGCAAGGCGGACAAGGCCGCGATTTTTAATAACGCTGCGCAGGCGTGGAACCACACGTTTTACTGGAATAGCCTGACTCCGAATGGCGGGAGC
>VGKM01000094.1 GCA_016867005.1 Candidatus Omnitrophota bacterium
CATAAAAATTTCTGTTCAAATTTTCAAAGTATAGATAAACTGAGACTCATCACGGACAAGGATAACCTCATATCGATCCTGCCATTGCACCATTCCTACCCTTTTATGGTGACGCTGATCACGCCCCTTTTTTGCCGGGCACGGGTTACTTATACCTCAAGCTTCAGGAGCGATGAATTATTGGGCTGCATGAGAGAGGCAGGGGTAACGATACTGGTGGGAGTGCCGCAACTTTTTTACATGTTATATATACGTATAATGGAGGGGATAAAAAAAATACCGTTTTTTGTCAGGATGCCTCTCTTGGGGCTAATTGAGATATTGTGGCAGATAAGAAGGCATAGCGGAATTAATTTAAGCAAGTCGATTTTATCAAAGATACATCGGCCATTTGGCCTAAGCTTAAGATTCTTTGCTTGCGGCGGCGCAAAGCTGAATGAAGAGGCCGCAGGATTATTCGTAAAGATGGGTTTCACGATACTCGAAGGATACGGACTTACCGAAACATCTCCGGTAGTGACCTTTAACCCGTTAGAGAAGCAAAAGATAGGCTCTGCTGGCAAAGCCATCCCGGACGTTGAATTAAAAATAGATGATCCCGACGGGGAGGGCATAGGCGAAGTAGTAATTAAAGGCCCCAATGTCATGAAAGGCTATTATAAACGGGAAGAAGAGACCTTGAGCGTTTTAAAAGACGGTTGGTTTTACTCCGGCGACCTTGGGGTTATAGATAAGGATGGGTATTTATTTATTACGGGAAGAGAGAAAGAGGTCATTGTCTTAAGCTCGGGCAAAAATATATATCCTGAAGAGTTAGAAGCGTATTATAGTCAAAGCCCGTATATAAAGGAAATCTGCGTCCTGCAAAAAAGCGAGGAACGATTCGGGCATATGATAGATTCGTTGTTCGCAGTGGCAGTTCCAGATCTTGAATATTTTCAACAAAAAAATATAATGAATATCCGCACCAAGATCCGCTGGGAGTTGGAGAATCTGGCGAAAGATCTGCCTGGTTATAGGCGTATTATGGGTTTTACGCTTACTAAGGAAGCTCTTGCGCGCACCGCAATGGGTAAGATTAAAAGACACGAAGTTAGAGAGAAATATCTTTTAGGCAAGCCTGCTTCGTGGGAGACAGTAGAGGCAGGGTTATGGGAAGAAGATAAAATAATTCTAAGCCAGGATTTTGCCCAAAAGACAATGCGATATCTTTCCGGCCAACTCAAAAAACCTGTTTATTTGGATAGCCACTTAGAAATAGACCTGGGTATTGATTCATTGACTCGCGTGGAATTGGTCCTGGGGCTTGAGGCGTTATTATCTTTAAAGATTCCTGATGAGGTAGTTTATGATGTGCCTACGGTAAGAGATCTCATAATGAGAATTCAAGAGATAATCCAAGATTCAAAACCTTATCAGGCCAGAATTATACAGAAGAGTTGGGCCGAAATCTTAAGAGGGGAGCCCAAAGAAGAAATCTTGCAAAAAATTAGAATTAAGCCCAGGATCATAGATTGGATACTTACCTGTATATTTATGGGCAGTTTTAAGTTTATGTTTAGAATTCTCTGGCTTTTAAGAATAAGGGCAGTGGGTGATTTGCCGAAAGACGGGCCTTATTTAATCTGTCCAAACCATGCCAGCTTCTTAGACGGTTTTGTAGTCTTTAGCAGCCTTCCTTTAAAATCAGCAATAAATACCTACTTTGTGGGATTCAGTTATATTTTTGAATATCCTTTGTTTAAATGGGCATTAAAATTAGCACGGCTCCTGCCAATTAATCCGAATATAAATTTGACTGATGCCATGCAAGCAGCTTCATATCTGCTAACTCATAAAAAGATTGTCTGTATTTTTCCTGAAGGACTGCGCTCTGTCGATGAGAAAGTCAATGAATTTAAAAAAGGAGTAGGGATATTAATTAAGGAATTAGACGCTCCCGTGGTCCCGGTCTATATAAAAGGTTCGCATCAATCCTGGCCAAGGACAAAATCGCTGCCTAGGCCACATCCAATCAAGATAACTTTTGGAAGGTCTTTTGATTTTGAAGAGCTTAAGGAAAAAGGGCACAAATTGGGGGCCAAAGATGATTATGAAGCGATAGCCTTAGGGGTAAGGGAAGAGGTCATAAAACTCAAAGGGGAACAATAAAGATGCTGTATAAAATTCTTGCATTTGTGCGTGTGTAAAAAACTCTTTCCCCTTTCTTTATATTATTATCATCCTGCGGAGAATAATTTTTCTCGATAAACCCTGGTTTGTTGCTAGAAGTACTTAATTTTTTCTTATTAAGCCAATCGATATTAGATTTAATAAAATCAATATCTACTTCTGACTTATTTGCAAGATAACATTTGTTTATTATTTCAGAATAGTTTTCTAGATCATTGACCCACAGCTGGTCCGCGTGATACTTAAACAAGCGAGCTGCTGCGCCACTCCCAGAAAAACCGTCAAGAATAGTTAACTTAGTCTTCGACAGATTCTTTTTTACTTCTTCCACTCCCTTATTAATAAAAGGCAACAGGGCTCTTTTATTACCAATATAAGTTATAAGTTGGTTTGAGAAATACGGATTACTAAAATCAATTAATTCTGGAAATAAAACAGTGGCGTATTTCATATTTGTAGAAATCGCTCTTCTGGCCTATTCAGCCTAAGAGTTCTACATTCTGTATCCTGAAAATAAATCAAAGTACACCTCTTTTTCTTCCCGCTAATTCATCTATGGAGACTTCTAGCGCATTAGAAAGTTTTAATAGTGTCTCAAACGTCGGATTATTTGATTTTCCAGACTCAATTTTTACAAGGGTATTATAAGGAATATCGGCAAGTCTCGCCAGCTCATCCTGAGACAGTTCTTTCTGCTTTCTGGCTTTTTTGATATTTGCAGATAGGATTAACTTGACTTTATTCATATGAGTGGTATTATATTACTGGCTATATAAAACTGGTAGCTTATAAATTAATTATACTACAAAAATCGCAAAATGCACCAAGATTTCTATTCTAAAATTAAAGCCTGTTTATTCGTCAATGTTCTAAAAATAGTTTTTTGTGGGGCGGGCGTGCCCGCACCACGCCCGCCCCATGCGGTTTTGAAGTACTGCCCGCAAGAGGCGGGGCATAGCGCCGTCCAGAGTAGTTTTTAGCTTGTATCAGGCGCTGCGGCCGAGCTCTTCTTTCCTAAAAAAATTTTTGTTTTTGAGGGTAATACTTGGCTGAAGCGAGGACGCACGCCGCGACCGTGGATTTTTTCTTGTTGTAAAGCGGCAGCCACGCCGCACACGCTTTGCATTAGCAAGAAGCGAGCGGCCCAGCGAGCGCCATTGCACGCTCAATGTGGAAGCGCCCCCCAGGGCGCGGTGCATTATTAGCTGTTTCCTTAGAGACGAAGCTTTACCCGGTATTAGAAAACAAAAACCAAAGGCGAGGTTTCAGAGGCGATCAAAACTTGATTCGATTCCTAGAATATCTGGACCCCATTTCTAAATGGCGGTTTTCTGCCATAAATTTGAAATCAGAAGTATATGCAACAATTAGGGTTTTGTTATACAGCTTTAAGTTCGATACAATTTTTTGCAAAAAATCCCGCTGGGCGTCGGGATTTGCCTCCGCTGCGATGTAACTGGCTTGGTGAGCAAGAGTTAGAAAGTTTTTGAAGCGTTCGTGCCAGTCCCCGTCAGGGTTACCCCCATCAAAATTATCGAACTTCTTATTAATTAGCTGGGCTTTTTCCCGCTTATATTCTTCCTCACCGATAACACCGCGCACTAACAAATCAAGCAGGCGTTTTAGCTGATCGTCAATTTCCTGATTCTTAATTTCAGCAGATACGCGATTATGGACGCGCTCGGCGTTAGCGAGAGTGATTTCCCTGTTGAGCTCTTGTATCATGTAGGAAAAAGCCCGATCATCCAGCGCTACCTTCAAGATGGCCTCTTTGATCTGTTGGGCGAGATTTTCCTCTCTAATAAAAACCGATGACTGCGAGCAGGGATCGCGTTTCTTTCCGCAGTGATAATAGCGATGACCCTTTTGGACTTCGGCTGTTATCTGGCAGCCGCACTCAGCGCACCTTATTAACCCTCTAAAAACAAAATAATGTTTTTTTGTTAGTGATTGGCGGCTGCGGAACTTTAGAATTTCCTGCACCTTGTCGAAGAGAGGCTTTTCAATAACAGCCGAATGACTTCCCTGGAAAATCTCGCCCTTATACACAAAGAGGCCAAGATAGAAAGGATTCGTCAATATGCGATGGACGTTGCTGTAAGAGAGGGGACGTTTGCGTCTCTTGCTCACCAAGCCCAAAGCCGTCGCCAATTTTCTCAATTGGTCTTGAGAGTAGTTGTCTTCAGCGCACAAGGCATATAATTTCTTTACTAATGGCGCGGCCGCTTCGTCTACGATTATTTTATTTCTGTCATTGAGATACCCAATAGGCGCAAAGCCCGGGAATTCGCCAAGCCTTACCTTTTCGCGCAAGCCGCGCTTCGTGTTTTCGCTAAGATTATCAACGTAGTATTTGCTCTGGCCAAAGATAATATTCAGCATGAACTTGCCTTGTGCGCTGTTATCGAAGCGGTAAGTAGGGAAGCGAAGATCAACAATTTTTCCGGTATCTACGAGATAAATAACTTTACCACCATCTATTGAATTGCGCGCAAGTCTATCTGGATGCCAGGCAATAATGCCGGACGCTTCGCCTTTCTCAATTCGTTTAATCATTTCGTCAAATATCGGGCGTCCGGGCGACTTCGCCGTGCGTGCTTCTTCAAATTCTTGTGCTATCTCCAAGCCTTGTTGTGCTGCGTATTGTTTAACTTCAGTTAATTGCGATTGAATAGAGAGGACTTGTTTATCTTCCGTATCAGTAGACTTGCGCGCATACAAAAAGTATTTCATTAG
>VGKM01000095.1 GCA_016867005.1 Candidatus Omnitrophota bacterium
GCTGCCGGGTCCTTTTCTTTTATGACCTTGATCAGGTCAATGCCGGATAAATGAGGCATATTGCAGTCAAAGAAAATATAATCGTAATTTTTTCTCCCGAGAAGCTGCCTTGCTTCTTCGCCGTCATAGGCGACATCCACTTCATGGCCGTACCTGGTAAGGTAGCTATCCAGGATACTGCAGCAGTCCTTTTCATCATCAACTACCAGGATTGTCTTTTTTTTCATTGAAGTTGAAGGCACCAACGAAAGCATACACTCCGCTCGCTATTTTGCTTGTCGCAAAATTACGCTCGCTTGAGTGCCGTTTGCTTTTTGCTTGTCGCAAAAAGCAAACGGTGCGTTTACCGCACCATTCGAACTATTTTTCTAAAGTAATCTATCTTTACCGCGCCTTGGGGCGCTGCGTTGTGCCCCGTGCATCAGTCGGCCTTGCTGGGGCAAGGCCTCCTTTGGCGCTCGCTTGGCCGCTCGCTTCTTACCAATTTTAAGGCGTGTGCGGCGCAGCTGCTGCTGCAGCCGGGTGGGGGCGGCTGCAGCAGCAGCGTCCTCACCGACACGTTTTTACAAGAAAAAAGCAGTTTTTAAGAGCTCGTCCGCTATCCCGCCTTCAACACGTTAAAAGCCCCTACGGGGCGGGATGCTGCGCCTTTCCCGAACAACGCTTGAGAAGCGCGGGCAAAAGGGCAAATTTTTCCGCCGCCAAAAATTAGCCCTTTTGCACAAAAAACCAAAGAATTTCGCGGAGAAAATTTATTTAAAATTCGCTGGATGTTAATTTATTCTTAAGCAACTTAATCAATAAACCCCTTTCCTCTCTGTCTATTTCTAATGTCGCCTCTTCAAAATTTGCTATGCGCCCCTTCTTTTCTAAATAAAAGGCAATGTCATAAATTACCCTTTTACCATCTTCGATAATTGCTTTTAAATGTGACACAGTTTCAAAATCTGGCTTTGATTCTTTAATTCTACTAATCTCGCTTATAATCCTTTTAAGTTCTGATAACCAATCATTAAAATTATTCTCGAATTTTATATAGTAATCGGCATCGCCTACAATCCATAATTTAATAAATTTAAGATCCTCTGCGCTTATTTCTCTACCCGTCTCTAGTATCTGAATTATCTTACTAATTTCATCTTTGGTTATTTCTTGAATATATTCTCTTAACTGAACCTCGGCATCGCCAAAAATCGCTGCCAGCCTCTGATAAGAAAATGCATCACTAGCTTTTGTTGCATCATTGAAACTACGCTCAATCCTTGTGTTTAATTCTTTAAAATCTGCCATGCGAACCCCCTTTTTTTAATAACCTCTACCTTTCATAAGTACCTCCATGGAAAAATCCGCAATATTCTGGTCTATATAGCCGGATTCTACTAATTTAGTAATTGAAGCACGCATAGTCTGCATTCCTTTTGAACCGCCTGTTTGTATAATATTATCGAGTTGGATAAGTTGGTCATCACGGACAACTTTTTTTACAGCTTCAGTTGTAATAAGTACCTCCGTAGCTAATATTCTCCCCCGTCCGTCTTTGCGAGGTAATAATAGTTGAGCAATAACTCCCTCTAAGCACGAAGCCACTTGTGCAAGTATTTGTTTGCGCAATTCTCCAGGAAACATGCTAACTAACCTATCCAAAGCGTATATGGAATTAGGTGCGTGAAATGAAGCAACTACTAAATAGCCGGCTTGAGCAGCAACTATTGCTGTCTTGGTAGTTTCGACATCGTCTAACTCGCCTACCACAAGCACATTCGGATCTTGTCTTAAACTAGCTTTTAAAGCTACGGAAAAGGAACTAGAATCTACGCCGATTTCCCTCTGTTTAATTATACTCTTCATATTTACATGGATATACTCTATAGGTCTCTCAAGAGTAATAATTATGGCTTTTCGATTTTGATTTATTAAATCTACTATTCCAGCAATAGTCGTCGTTTTACCAGAATTAGCAGGGCCGACCACGAGAACCAAACCGTCTCTTAATCCTGCAAATTTCTTCACTATTTCAGGTAAATTTAACCTTTCAAAATCCAGCATTTTTCTTGCAATAAGCCGCACAGCCACTTCTGTGGCCCCTCTCTGTTGATGCATATTAACTCTAAATCGATACTGGTCATCGAATGGTATAGCAAAATCAAACTCTTTATCCTGCTCAAACTTTCTAATCTGGTCATGCGAAAGAATACTGTAAATAAAGATTTTAATATCGTCTGCGGATAATTTCTCCATATGTGAATCTAAATTCTGAAGTTCGCCATTTAAACGCCACAATGGAGGTTGATCCACAACAAGATGCAAATCAGAAGCGTCTTTTTGAATAGTTAATTGTAGGAGGTGCATTATATTAAACCGTTCAATGAATTGTTTAATTGTATTCTTATCCTCTTTGGAAATTCTTGTAAAAACAGCGGCGAATTCATAAGGCATCGCTCCTTTCGAAGGATCAAATCTAACAATTTTAACTGTTGTGGAAAAGACATGTTCGTCTTCCGGAATTCTAAAAGAGACTGTAACTTCGCTGCTCAAAGGTAAAACTGTATTTGTCTCAAAAGATATACCTTCAGGCGATAGAGTAGTCACATTAATAGGGGACGCAATGTCTTGCTTATCAGCAAAACTCAGAGTCGCTAATTCGGATGACGAACCGAGCCAGACGCGGAATGATTTTCTTCTCTCGGGTGCACCATATCTTTTCATGCTTTCCTCCTTTTTATTTGAACAATATTGTCATGCTAATTAGGAAACCAAAAATGATAACGAGGACCGAGAAGAATAACTTTACATTATAAACAAAACAAGTAGATTCTTTGTCTCCGACTTTTAACTTCTTAATCTCTATATACGGAATTGGCGAGCGTCTATACCAGCCAGTTATTTCTGTATCTTGATTTATGTATTTAGCTGCCCTCAATAAACCAAATAGAAAATTAAATACTCCCAGAGGCTGTCGGTAATCCAGGAATATAATTCCTGTTTCATCCTGCATAACGAAATCTTCAGAAAAAATCAAACCAGGAATGCCTCGGCCAATAATTTTACCTCTTATTATGCAAGGTACTGGCCTTACCGCAGAGACTTTTATTTTCTTTAAAAGTCCTTTTATATTCATCTGTGCAAAATCAAAACCGGGATAACTAAAAAGAATCTGCATTAAATATGCAGAACCGAAAATAAATAAACCTAAACCCAAAAGGAAAGTTTCTTGTTTAATAAAATACAAGGCTGCTCCTATGATAAAGGCAACAAAAGGGAGGACCTTAATAACCAAGTCTACCAAAAAATCATCCCAATAAGATTCTGGCTTTCTCTCATTAAATTCTATATATGGTTCCTTTCCTAACACAGATGACTGATTACTTAAGAATTTTAGTCTTTTAGCAATCAATGGGTGTGTAGATTGTAACTCATAATATGTGGCCCAAGGATTCCAGAGATCCCATTTTGCTGCATCTTTTAGCTTCTCTTTATCAACCGCCCCGCCCATCTTTATCGGCCCTGCATAACCACTAACCGCCAGAATTTTTGCTGTTTTTGAATCAAAGATACCCATCGGCTCTACCGCATTTAAAGTATCTCGCCTATCTTTTTGTTTTGTATCGATTTTTCTTGTATCGTCTCCGGCTAAACCGTAACCAATTTTTACTAAAGCAGAAGCCAAATTATTTGGATTGCCTGTCACCTCTCCTGAAAATCTGTCTGCAAAAAATTCCCTTGTTCTAGAAAACCATAAAACAATAAATTCACTGATAATATATAATATGTAGGCGGAAATGGCTATCAACAAACGGTAAGGTGCTGATTTATCTCTCCCCCTGCTCCTTATTCTAATCAAAGTTCTATAAATGTAATATAGAATAAGGGGTACGAGTTGGGCTAACGTCATAATTAACATATCCCAATGCACAACATGACCGATCTCATGAGCTATGACCGCCTCTGATTCCTCTTCATTTAAAAGGTCTAATAGCCCTTGGGTTATTACTATTCTGGCGTTATTAGGATGATGGCCATAAGTAAAAGCATTAGGCGAACCGTCTAAAATAATACCCATGCGTGGAAATTTTATTTTATTATCATTACATACTTTATTAATAAAATTGCTTAAATTGGCCGGAAGATCAGCTGGTCCGACCCATCGCATTTTAAATAGAAATTTTAAAGAAAGATCCATTAAAAATGGTCCGAGTAAGAAGTGAATAGTTGCAACTATTATACCGGCTATTAAAGCAAGGGATGCTGGTATCTTTGTTAACTCAACCAAAATAATTAAGAATAGCGTTAGCAAAGCATACATCCCAAACAATACCATTCCTGAACGAAAGGCGAGATTAGGTAAAGGAAACAATATCTTAGATATGCTCACCTTTTCTTTACTAAAAATGCCTGTATCTATTTGAACGTTGGCTTTTATTACGGGAAGTTTATTAATTTCATCTTTATCTAACCAGATACCCTCTGACTCCGGACAATAATCAATATTTATTTCGCCTTCCAGAAGTGGCAATTCTACCATAGGCTTTCCGGAGAATGGGGATAAACGAGATGATGGCTTTTGAAGCTTCACCGCCTCTTCTATTTTAGACTTTAGATAAGTTGGAATTTTCGTAAAATGATATATTTCATCTTTATCCAACCAGATACCTTCGCATTGAGGGCAAAAATCAACCTCTACTCCTTGCTGAGTCATAACTGAAACTAAATCCTTGTCTTTACAGTTTGGGCATTGCATTTTCTATCTCCAATTTCAAAATTTCCAATCAGGATATCTTTCAGTACCAAAATAGGTATCCGGATAAGTTTTTCTAATTATATTTTCTGGCAATAAGCAAAAGAGTCCTACGCATTTTGGTTCAGCATCAATCTC
>VGKM01000096.1 GCA_016867005.1 Candidatus Omnitrophota bacterium
GAAATAAATTCTTACTTTTTACGGCTTTGGTTTTGTTAGGATACTCTATTACCCATCCGTATGGCTTAAAACTCCTGGTATTTATCTTCTTTACCATCATCCCACCCTTTATCCTTATCCCCTTTTACCCGACTTCCCCCTGTCTAACCTCGGAGGTTGGAAGGGGGGAAGTCGGGGATTGTCTTGATTGTCTTGAGCAGGGCTATTGTGCGGTTTGTGGCGCCCTGGTTGTTTAAGAACAATTCGCGTGCCTTATTGCCAAGCTTCCTGCCCTCCAGCGGGTTTTCCAGTAAATACCTCACAGCGCCGCTTAATCCCTCTTCGTTAGATACTAAAATACAAGCGTCATTTTCCAAAAAAAGGCCTGCGATATCCCTGAAATTGAACATGTTGGGGCCGAATATGACCGGCTTACCCAATGCTGCCGGCTCTAAAATATTCTGGCCGCCTTTCTTAACCAAACTTCCGCCCACAAAAACTATGTCGGCCATTGCATAAAAGCCCGTTAACCGGCCTATTACATCTAATATAAAAACGGGTTTAGGGATACAGCTTGTGCATTTAATTTTACCTTCCGAGATCAGGGCCGGCCGGAAGCCGTATCTGGAAACTATGCCGGCAACTTCCTTTGCGCGCTCAGGGTGGCGAGGCGCGATAATAAGCTTCAAACCGCTAAATTCATCCAATAATCCGCTGTAGGCCCTTATAATCTGCTCCTCTTCTCCGGGATGAGTGGAGCCGGCAATAATAACTAGATCAAGAGAAGACATACATAAGCTTTCCCTTAGGTCAACCCTTGTTTTGTCCGCCTCCGGGCTCTTGTCTTGCGCATCAAATTTCAGGTTGCCTGTGACTTTGACTTTATCCTCATCCGCCCCGATAAGGGCCAATCTATTTTTGTCGCGTTCTGTCTGTGCGCAGAACAAACTAACCATATTAATAACCGGTTTTAGTAAAAATTTTACGGCGGAATACCCTTTAAAAGAACGGTCTGAGATCCTGGCATTTACGATTACAACAGGAATATTATTGCGCTTAAGGCAAGTAATAAGATTGGGCCAGATCTCCGTCTCGGCGATAATAAATAATCCCGGGTTCAGGCGCTTAATGACAGAGTTGACTATAAAACTGAAATCTAAAGGCAGATACGTAACAAAATCATCTTTCCCGGCAAAACCCCTGACAATCTTGTTTCCTGTAGCAGTGACCGTCGAGATAACGAATTTCTTTCCCGGATACTCTATCCTTAAATTATCCAACAAATTCCTGACTGCTTTTGCTTCCCCCACGCTTACCGCATGTATCCAGATAGGGCGCGATAAATCCAGGTTTTTGGGCACAACCCCCAGCCGCGCTGAAAACCCTCTATGAAACTTGCCTTTAAATAAATAAGCGGGCAAATAAACTAAGGAAAATACCAGGAATATCAAATCATATATTATAAACATTTTTCAAACCCGTATTGGAATTAAAACTACGCCCTCGGGTGCGCCTTATCATAGACACTTTTTAAGCGCTCGGTCGTAAGGTGCGTGTAAATCTGCGTCGTGGATAAATTTGCATGCCCCAACAGCTCCTGCACGCTTCTTAAATCGGCTCCGCGGTTCAAAAGATGCGTAGCAAAAGAATGCCTCAGGGTATGCGGCGATACCCCTTCTCTTAAACTTGCCAGGCGCAGGTATTTATCGACGATATCACGCACTCCGCGGTCAGTAATCCTTCTGCCGTTCTTATTCAAAAACACCGCGCTAGTTTCTTTTTTTCTTTTTTCCAGGTATTCCCTGATCGCCTTTACTGCGTGATCGCCTATCGGCACCATTCTTTCCTTTTTGCCTTTTCCTCTGACCTTGACTACGCAGCTGATAAAATCTATGTCCTGGGCATCCAGGCCGACAAGCTCGGAAATCCTGATACCGGTTGAATAAAATGTCTCCAGGATCGCCCTGTCGCGGAAACGGAGCTGGTCTGTCTGGTTTTTCGGGATCACGGCATCGATTAATTTGGTTACTTCTTCTTCGGTCAAAAACTGAGGGAGGTGTTTATCTAATTTGGGGCTTGCAACGCTTAGTATGGGATTTGTCTTTAAAAGGCCCTCGCGGGTAAGGAATTTAAAAAATGACCTCATGCTTGAAAGATGTCGGCCGACGGAGCGGGAGCCCATGTTCTTTTCTTTTAAGCTGGCAAGGTATTTCCTCAAAAGAAGGTAATCGACATTTTCAATAGGCGCGCTGGCCAAAAAAGACCTGAAATCTTCCAAGTCGAGCTTGTAATTTAATACCGTATGCTTGGAATAATTCTTTTCTATTTCCAGGTAACGGATAAATTTCTCGATATACCTTTCCATTATTCTTTATCCGGGCTCTCTTCTTCGCCGGGAAGCGCCTTTGAAACAAACCTGCATTTGGGGAAATTGGAACAGCCGTAAAAAAACCCTCTCTTTGAACGGCGCTCTATCAATTCGCCTCCGCAGGCAGGCTCCGGGCATTTGACTTTTGTAGTAATGGATTTTGCGTTTTTACATTCCGGGTAACCCGAACAACTTAAAAATTTTCCTTTTCTGCCCCATTTTACGACCATAGGCCTGCCGCATTGCTCACAGACCTCATCTGTCTTTACCACTTCTTTCTTGATGTTTGCCTGCGCAAAATCAAGGCTCTCTTTAAAGGGCTGGTAAAATTCACCTAAAACTTTAAGCCGGTCAAATTTACCCTCTTCGATTTCATCAAGCTCTTCTTCCATAAGCGCGGTAAATTTTACATCCATGACCTTCGGGAAATACTCGACGAGCATTTCACAGACCTTAAAACCCAGTTCGCTCGGATGAAAGTACCCTTTAATCCGGCGGATATAATCCCGCAGGATCAAGGTCTGGATAATCGGCGCATAGGTTGAAGGCCTGCCGATACCGTCTTCTTCCAGCGCCTTGACAAGCGAGCTGTCGGAATACCTGGGAGGGGGGTTTGTAAAATGCTGAGAAGGGGCCAATTTAAGCAGGTCCAGGGCTTCATCTTTGGCCAGATCAGGGACCTTGCTGGGCGCATCTTTCTCATCTTCTTCTTTGTCCAGATTATAGACAGCCATAAACCCGTCGAATGCAAGTATCGATCCGGAGGCCTTGAATAAATATTTCCCCGATGTAATCTCGGCAGTCGTTATTAAATATTTTGCCGGTGTCATTTGGCTGGCGATAAAACGGTTATAAATCAATTCGTACAGCTCAAACTGGTCTTCGGTCAAAAATTGTTTCAGCGCGGCACAATCATGAGAGATAAGCGTGGGCCTGATCGCCTCATGCGCTTCCTGCGCGTGTTTTTTCACTTTATAGGTATTGGGCTCTGCCGGAAGATACCCGTCCCCGAATTTTTTTGCTACCAGCTCCCTTACTTCTTTTATCGCTTCCGGAGCAACGCGCGGAGAATCAGTACGCATATAAGTGATAAGGCCGGCTGTCCCCTCCCCTCCGATATCAATACCTTCATAAAGCTGCTGCGCCAGCATCATGGTCTTATTTGCGTTGAACCTTAATTTATTAAAAGCATCCTGCTGCAAAGTACTTGTAATAAAAGGCGGCAGGGGATTGCGGCTTCTCTCTTTTTTCTGTATGTCGGAAACCTTAAATTCCTTGTCTTTTAACTCAAGGACGATCCTTTCCGCCCCTTCTTTATTGTTAATCTCGAGCTTTTTACCGTCTTCCTTATCAAGTTTTGCAATAAACGGCTGGGAGGCGTTTTTTTGTTTTAATTCCGCTTCAATCTCCCAATATTCCTGCGGCTTAAACGCCTTTATTTCTTTTTCGCGGTCGATAACCAATCTAAGCGCCACTGACTGGACCCTGCCCGCACTTAAACCCCGGGCGATTTTTTTCCATAACAAAGGGCTCAAGTGATATCCGACAATCCTGTCTAAAACGCGCCTGCCGACCTGCGCCTCTACCATATTTAAATCAAAATCGCGCGCGTGTTTAAATGCATCCTTTACGGCGCTTGAAGTGATTTCATGGAATACGACGCGCAAGACCTTCTTTTTCTTAAATAAATGGTCCTTGATATTATAGCCGATCGCCTCCCCTTCGCGGTCAGGGTCGGTTGCGATATAGATATTGGCTTTATCCTTGGCTGCTTTCTTTAACTCAGCCATGACTTTCTTTCTGCTAGCCATTACGATAAATTCCGGCTTGAACCCGTCGCTGACATCCACTCCGATAGATTTCTCGGGCAGGTCGATCAAATGCCCCATGGATGATACTACCTGGAATTCTCCCCCCAATATTTTACCGATTGTTTTTGCTTTCGCAGGGGATTCAACGATGACAAGGCTAGTTTCTGGCATAATGGCTCCTCACATATTGTTTTCCGGGCAATTGCCGGATCAACTTCTTTATTTGCAGGCGAAGCAGCTCAAGAGAAATTTCCTGAACGCCTAAATTCGTTTTTTCAATTATCTCATCAAAGTATAACGGCTCATCGGAGATCAATCCGTAAAGCCGGCTGCCCTCATTTTCAGGGGCTGTAAAAGATTTTTCTTTTTTTACGGTTTTTTCAGCCAAAGGAAGGTATAGCCCTTCCAGGATGTCTTCTTTAGAGGTGACTAATCTTGCCCCCTGCTTTATCAATTCATTTGCCCCGTAAGAATTCTCCGAATCAATTTTTCCGGGGATGACAAAAACCTCCCTGCCCTGCTCCAAGGCAAAATCAGCAGTGATCAAGGCCCCGCTGTTTCTTGCTGCTTCGACCACCAG
>VGKM01000097.1 GCA_016867005.1 Candidatus Omnitrophota bacterium
TTCCTGCATGGTAATCCCATACATTACATCTGCATTAGCGATTGTCTTCTTGTTATGGGTAATGACAATAAACTGGGAACCCTTGATAAATTCCTGCAGGAGCCTTCCGAACCTGTCCACATTGGCCTCATCCAAGGCAGCATCAATTTCATCCAAAATACAGAATGGCGCCGGCTTTACTTTGAATATTGCAAATATCAATGCTATTGCCGACATTGATTTCTCGCCGCCCGACAGAAGCAGGACGTTTTGCAATTTTTTCCCCGGAGGCCGGCAGATTATTTCTATCCCTGATTCAAGCGGGTCATTCTCGTCGATCAGGAAGATCTGCGCATCGCCGCCGTTGAACAACAGGCGGAAATAATTGCGGAACTCGACACAGACCTTCTCAAACGTCTCCAAAAACATTTTCTTTGTCGTGCGGTTGATCTTAAGGATCGCCTCATGCAGCGAGTTCTTTGCGGCAAACAGGTCATTCTGCTGCTGAGTGAGGAAATCATAGCGTTTTTTAAGCTCATCATACTCTTCAATTGCAACAAGGTTTACTGTGCCGTATGAATCGAGTTTATCTTTTAACTTCTGGATCTCTTCGGGAAGAATGCCGGTATCAACCACCTCCAGTTCTGTGCTACTGGTTAGATTATCCAGGTCGATTTTATATGAGCCGAGCATCCGCTCTTTCAAATTCAGGTATTTAAAATCGATGTCTTTATTCTGCATCTGCAATTCATACAGGCTGTTCTTCATAGAGTCCAGTTCCTTTTTGTCCGTATCTATCTTTTCCAGGATACCGCTTGACTCGCTTACCGTAACCCTGTATTTTTCTTCAGCTTCTGCCAAAAGCGTTGCCTGGGCAGCGATATTTTTTTGCGCCTCAAGGATGGTATTTTCCAACAAGATAATCTCTTCCCCCAGCGACTTACTTTTTGCCGCTGAATCTTCTATGCGTAATTCTAAATTTACGAGGTTATCTTTGTCATGCGCGAATGTATCCTCCAGCATCTTGAGCGTTTGGCTGTCGGAACCAATACGTTTATTCAATGCCTCCAGCTCTGTCCTTGTCTGAGTGATAATGACGATACTTTCTTCCTTAAGCTTATTATTGGCAGTAATGCTATTCTGCTCATTTACAATGGAGGCCTCCGAAGCAGCCAACGCGCTTTCCAAAGCAGCCAGTTCTGACTGCGCCGCACCAAACCCTGCAGTGAGACCGGAGAGCTCGTTATCCACATCCTGCAATTCTATCAAGATCACTTCTTCTTCGGATTTTATTTTATTGAATTGCTCCAGGATATTCTGGGCATTGGCCTTTTTATTGGCTAAAGCGATCTCCTGCTGCCTCAGGGATTCCTGCCCCGCGGAAATCTCGGTATTTAATTCCCCAATGCGGCTTTCTTTAAGGCGCTTGATCATTTTTAAAGAATCGATCTTATGTTCGATCTCGGTTATTTTTTCATTGATTTTCTCTGTATTTAAATCAATGGGCTTTGCCTCGCCTAAAAGCTTAAAACGGCCGGCTGAGCCGCCTTCGGCATTACCCTCATTCTCAGGATAAGAATTCACCTTGATCACCAGGCCGCCTGATTTTTCCTGAGGCAGCTTATCAAGGTATACTTCGGCATTCATCGACTCTCCTATATCTTCGTATTGGTCCTTTAACTTTCCCAGGAATTCTTTTTTCGACAATAGAGAGAGGTGTTGTTTTTCCAATGCCTCTATATCTGAATCGACTGTCTTTGCGCTTGCCGCCTCCAGGTCCAGAGATTTTTTAAAATCCGAAACCTTGGCTGATAAATCCGCAGATTCTTTTTCCAACAACGCCACTTCCTCATTTATAGATGATAAACCTGCCTCTACCTGGGTTTTCTCCTCGCTTGTCTTGGCATTCTCTATTTCCAGCCTTTTCTTGCGGGCAAATAATATCTGTTGTTTTGCCGTAAGCTCATTGAGAGAATTCTTGGCATTGCTGATCCCCGCCGCCACTTCCATGATCTTTCTTTTTGTCTCGGCAATAAGCTCAAGCGACGATTTAATCGAAGAAGAAATATTATGCAGCTCGGTTTCTTTTGAGGCCAGCAGGGTTGTTTTTTCCTCTATATGGCCGGCGATCAGGTCATACTCAGCCCTAAAATTATTCAGCTTCTCCTCATCCTGGGCAATCCTTACTTTGGAGAGGCCAACCTGCGTTAGGAGGCCTGCCCTGGCAGCTTCAAGCTCGCTTATCCTTTCGCTGTTAAATTGCTTATGCTGGTTGCTCCTTGTAACGGTGTTTTCAAGATTTAAAATCTGGCTTTTCAGGCCGGCAATATTTTCTTCAAAAGTTTTTAACTCGGCCTGGCGGGCGGAGATCTTTGACTCCTGCTCCCTGATTAAATTCAGGAGTTCTTCCTCCTTAACTTCAAGCCCCTTAAGGCCAGAGATTATTTCATCTTTCTGTTTTAGAAGCTGCTCTTTTGTAATAGTAGCAAGCGTAACTTCTTTGGCTTTTAATTCTTCGAATGCTTCTTTATAGCGCCGCGCTTTATTTGCCTGGCGCTCGAGCGAACCGATCTGGCGCTTTACTTCGATGACAATATCATTCACCCTCAAAAGGTTCTGCTCGGTTTCTTCAAGCTTCCGTAATGCTTCTCTTTTCTGGGATTTATATTTAGTGATGCCGCTTGCCTCATCGAAAACAAGGCGCCTTTCTTCCGGCTTTGAACTAAGGACTAAATCAATTTTACCCTGCTGCACTAAAGAATAACTTTCCGCGCCGATCCCGGTCCCTAATAAAATATCCATTATATCTTTCAGGCGGACCTGAGATTTATTAAGCAGGTACTCACTTTCACCAGAGCGGAAAATCCTGCGCGTAATAGCCAACTCATCATTATCATAATTAAAGAACCTGCTCTTATTATCGAAAGCGACGGTCACTTCGGCCATGCCAAGCGGTTCCTTATTATCTGTCCCGTTAAAGATCACATCCTGCATATCGGAACCGCGCAGCGCCTTTACCGACTGCTCGCCCAGGACCCAGCGGATAGAATCAAAAATATTTGATTTCCCGCAGCCATTCGGCCCGACTACGGCAGTGACGCCCGGCTCAAAATTCAAAATCGTCTTATCACAGAATGATTTAAATCCTACAATCTCCAGTCGTTTAAAATACATTATACTCTCCCTTTGTTTGAGCCCTGAGCGCCTTCTAACCAGGCATCGATTTTTTCTCTTTTAAAGCGCCACTGCCCCACAAGTTTCAAAGCAGGTATCTTGTTGGCCTTAAGCCACTCATAAATAGTCCGTCGGCTGACCTTAAGATAACGCGCCAGATCTTCAATAGTCATTAAACCAGAACTAACCATGAATCCAGTATAAATTAAATCAGGGATTTGTCAAGGAAAATCTTGACATTCTTTGACATTCTTATGCAGATAGGATATATTTAGTGCAGAAATATGCTAAAAACTACATCAGCCCCAACCTGACAAACTTATTGATTTTATCTTTATCTTCGTCGCTGATGTCGGTGAATTCTATGCCTGAATCATATGCGGTGCTCGTGCTCAGGCCCCCCACACTATATTCCTCGACCCAGACCACCACGCCTTTTGCGGTAAGGACATCCTCATTGTCGTCGGGAAGAGAAAACCTCAGGCTGAGATGGTCATCGACTTCCATTTTCTCAAGAAACACAATACAAATGCCGCCGGCTCCGATATTTTTGCTATGCGCTGAACTTTGCACAGCATCTTTCCGGCCGATTTTTTTATACACCACCTCAACATTAAAATTAAGGCGCGGGTATTTCCTTCTTTCTATTTCTACCATTAGCGTAAAAAACTATTTTTCAACGTCCAGTACTTCCTGTTCTTCAAAAAGATAAACGGTTTTATTTTCCCTGCCTTTATCAGGCGTGACCACAAGGTACTCATGAGTAGGCGATGATTCAAAAATTGCCAGCACCGGCTCATGAGGAATATTTGATAAATTACAATCGAGCTCCTGCCCTACGCAAATATCGGAGGTGATATGTTTCTTAATACGGTTTGAGAATTTACGGACGCTGATTTTCTTGATGTTCGTATCGCTTATCTGCCAGCCCGTGACAGATTCGGCGAATCTCCTAAAGGATTCTTTTACTTCCGGCGGTAGTGAAGCGTTGCTGAATTCATTCATACCTTTACCCTCCTCTTCGGCTTAGCCGCTTGCTTCCGGCAATAAAAAAAGCAACGGCGGGTTTCCCCAGCGTTGCTTTTACCTGAAATCTTTTAATATCCGCATCTTCTTACCCTCCCTGCCTGCCGGCAGGCTGGCGTTTCTAGAGCATGAGGTCTTACTTTGCTAAACGTGCGGTTGTTATAAATATTATATAACTATTAATATGCAATGCAAACTATTTTTTTAGTTATTTTTATCAACAAAAACGCTTTTAATCAGGGCATTGCCGGAAGCATCGACTACTGCCTCTACAGCCACGGATGTCTTTTGGCCGCGCATGTTTTCTTCTATTATCCTGCCCTCTCCTTCAGGGACAAAATAACTCTCAAGCCCGTAAACTATATCGGCTTTCCCCTTACGGGAATATTTAACCTTTCCTTTTATACAGACATCGTCCTTAGATAAACACTTCCTTGTTTGGACTGCTACTGCTTCCCAAAATCCGTTCCGCGGGGCTAACTTAACATATACTTTTTCATCCCAGCCATAATATTCTTTTTCGCTTTGAACCGATTTCAAATCAATTGAGCTGATC
>VGKM01000098.1 GCA_016867005.1 Candidatus Omnitrophota bacterium
TCCCCCTGCTCAGGCTAAGAATTTATCCTGCCTTTCTCCGGAAAGGATTTTTTTCAGCTTACCGCCGCCTAAATCTACAAACAAAATTGGCTCAATGCGCTTATATAAAGGCAAATCCATGCCTTCTAGTTTCCAATCTTTGGGTATTAAATACATGGGGAAATACCAGTCAAATTGCGCGTATCCCCCTAAATCCGCCAGATAATCTCCCTCGGCATAACCGCGCACAGAATTAAACCCGCCTATCTGAATCTGCTCTGATGACGGCAAAGTATGCGAAGCGGCCATATAGTTAGCGCGCAAAGTAGCGTAACTGTCAAAAGGCATGCGCTGCAGCCTGTTTAATGCCTGTTCATACTTAAAATAAAAACCTCCGCTTCCGGCGCGGCTGGAAGTAGGATGATTCTTATCTGAAGCTCCCAGAAAATGTTCTGTGCTAAAACTAAAAACCGGGCTAAACTGCGTTGAGCCGTAATTGTCAAGGCGGATAATATCAAAGGAAAAATACGGGATGCGCAGCTGGTCATTTGCCGTGCGCGTGCCGGAGATTTTTTTCTTCGCGCATTTTATTTCCAGGCCGGCGTTCAGGTAGGCCTGGAATGTTTCTTTTAAAGAGAGCTCCCAGGAAAGATACGGCTTATATATTTGGGTTACACCCTCAATTTCATTGGCCTTAAATTCTTTTCCCAAATCGGAAGAAAAATCTGCGGCACTAACATTAAGCCTAGTGCCATAGGTTCCGATAGGAATAGAATAGCTGATATACTCGCCTTGTGCCCTTCCCGAATAATTAACGTTTGCAAAAAACGAATCCAGCCTTCCGCTTGCGTTAGTTGAGCGGATATACGCGCCTGAGCGGTACTTTCCAGTTAAGCGAGTACCGAGGCTATCTTCGCTAAAACCAGCATGCCACGGAAATTTCTCAGTTACTTTTAAGGTAACCTCTGATGTCCCTGGCTTCTCACCCGGAGAAATGACTGTCTCTACCTTCAGGTCTGAATTTTGATTTAACCGCAGGATATCGCGCGTAATTGTAGCATAGTTTAAGGGTTCAGCCTTCTTTGTATGGAAATATTCCTCCAGCAAGGAAACTGGAATATATTTGTTCCCTTCTATCTTTAAGGAACCCATCTTTCCTTCAACAACTTTTATCTCTAAGATTCCCTCTTGAATGTCTTGTTCAGGCAAATAAACAACCACGGCAGGATAGCCTTTTTTCTTATACATATCCTTGATTTTTCCTATTAGCTGCTCAATACCGTCCTGATTTATTTCCGTATTAAGATAGGGCTGATTCACCGGATAAAAATCCTGCTGAGTAAACACCGTAGCGCCGGTGATTTTAACTTCTTTAAGGATAAACTTAAGCTGGGGGACTCGGGACAACTCTTCTTTTTTTATTTCAATCTTTGGTTTTCCAACCGGTTTTTTCTGCAGGGCTTTTTCTTTACTTTCTAATTGCTCTTGATAACGCTCGGCCTCAGCCCCCGGCCCCTGCCCAGGAGGGGGGTCTTGAGCAAAAGAAAAAGACGGAAGTAATATAAAAATACAGGCAAAGAGAAATAAGAACGATTTTTGTAACTTATTTAAATTAAAAAGGGATTTGTCTCTGGTTACAGATGGGCTTACTTTTGCTACTTTTTTTAATTTTAATGTAAGATAATTTTCCTGGCAGGATTCTAGCAATGTCGCCCCTTTATATATAGAATTAGCTAGAGTCTATAATTAATACCGTAAAATTTATTACTCGAATTTTGTTATTAGAATTATTTTAACAAAAAAAATGGAAGCGTCAAGGAGTAATTTAGTACTATCTTCTATTTAATAACTCATCAAGGCTAACCCCAAAAGCATCCGCCAATTTAATTATGGTTCTAATATTAGGATTCTTTGCCGCGCCCTGCTCAATTTTTGTTATAACATTGTAAGATAAGCCTGCTCTTTCAGCTAATTTTTGTTGCGACCAACCGGATTTCTTCCGCAATTGTTTCAATCTCTTAGCAAATATTTCGCTTGACATTATGCTATATTTTGACTACTATGATATTACTACTTTATAAACACCAAAGATATTTAAATTTTACCACTATTAACTTAATTATTCAACAATTTTTAAAAGGTGTGTTTAACATCTTTTAAATTTTTTTGTTTGTTTTTTTTAAGCTAAACTATAAATTTTTGACGGTGCCCTTCTGTTAAGAAGAAAGGGGAAATTTGCCTTTTTGCCCGCGCTTCTCAAGCGTTAATCGGGAGAGGCTCGGCATCCCGCCCCAGGGCGGTATTTTGGAAGGTTAAAGGCGGGAGCGGACGAACTCCTCTCTTAAATACTGTTCTTTTCTTGTCATAAATACTTGAAGTGAGGACGCGACGGCTGGCGGCTGCCCCCACCCAGCCGCCAGCCGGCCGAGCCGCACACGCCTTAAAATTACCACGAAGCGAGCGGCCAAGCGAGCGCCAAGGGAGGCCTGCGCCCACGCAGGCCGAACGATGCACGGGAGATGTGGGAGCGCCGACAGGCGCGGGGCATATTGACAAATAAATTATGATGATGGTGCGCCAAAAAGCATTCGAACACGATTATAGGCGCACCGCCAGGTTAGATACGGGGCGTCAAGAAGGAAGCCCCTATAGGGGCTTCCCGTCGAAAAAACTAGGCGGCGCTCTTTTAAAATAAAGTTTGAACCAATCTTTTTCAGAAATTCTTTCTGGGATTATAAATTTCCTTCCGAAGGAGGTTTATATGCGGTATTTCCTATATGCCCGTAAGTCCACCGATGATGAAGACAGACAGATATTGTCCATTGAGGCCCAATTAGTGGAATTGCGCGCCTTCGCCAAAAGAGAGAATCTTTTTGTTTATAAGGAAGTGGTTGAAAAGTATACCGCCAAAGAGCCGGGGCGCCCCCTCTTCAATGATATGCTTAAATCTGTTGAGAAAGGCGAAGCTGATGCTCTGCTTGCTTGGCATCCCGACCGCTTGGCGCGCAATTCCGTAGACGGCGGCAGAATTATCTTTCTTCTAGACCGCGGCGTAATCAAGGATTTAAAGTTTCCTACTTATCGCCTTGACAATAATGCTCAAGGTAAATTTATGCTCTCTATTGCTTTCGGCCAAAGCAAGTATTATATAGACGCACTATCTGAGAACATCCGCCGCGGTATAAGGTTGAAGTTAAGTAAAGGCGTCTGGCCTCAATGGGCGCCGGTTGGCTACCTTAACGACCGACAAACAAGGACTATTGTCATAGACAAAGACAAAGCGCCTTTTATCAAGAAAACTTTTGAGCTTTATTCTACCGGCGCCTATACTCTCTACCGCCTTCGCGAGACTATCAACGCTTGTGGACTTACGGGCACAAAGAACAGAACTTTAGCGGTATGCAATTATCAGCATATCCTCAAGAACCCCATTTATTACGGCATCATCCGCTACAAGGGCGAAATCTACGAGGGTAAGCATGAACCAATTATTACAAAGAAACTTTTTGATAAATGCCAAGAGGTAATGCTAAGGCGCGGCAAGCCCAAGAAGTCAGTAAGGTATTTTGTCTTACGCGATTTAATGATGAGGTGCGGTGAGTGCGGCAGGATGATTACCGCTGAGACACAGAAAGGTTTTGTTTATTACCGCTGTACAAAGCGGTATACCAACTGCAAACAGAAATACACTCGCGAAGAAGCGCTTGCCGCGCAGATAAGAAAAGCGATTCAAAAAGTTTCTTTGTGTGATGATTGGACAAAGAGAATTTTAGAGCAGTTAGAAAAAGACAAGAATAGCAGTGTCCAATCATCACGCCCCCAGCAGCAAAATCTACAGGCAAAAATCTTAGAGCTAGAGAATAAAATCAATAAGCTGATAGACGTTTACCTTGAGGGCGGACTTTTGCTTGAAGAATACCAGCGAAAGAAGGAGTCTTTTATTAACGAAAAGAAGAAATTACAGGAAACCCTGCGGGATTTTGTTGCTGGGGGCAATAATTGGTTCGAACAGACGAAGGAATTTGTAACCTCTTTAAACACAGCGCATTGTGCGATTGCGGAAGGAAATTTAGAATCCCAGAAAGAATTTCTGAAAAAGATTGGTTCAAACTTTATTTTAAAAGAGCGCCGCCTAGTTTTTTCGACGGGAAGCCCCTATAGGGGCTTCCTTCTTGACGCCCCGTATCTAACCTGGCGGAGAGGCAGGGATTCGAACCCTGGGAGCCTTACGGCTCACATGTTCTCCAGACATGCCCGTTCGACCGCTCCGGCACCTCTCCAAAATATATAAGTTTACCGCGACCGCTTCCCTTACGCTCGCATCCGCTCGCTCCAGGGACTTCCTCGCTCCGCAGAGCTCCGCTCGGTCGCCGGCACCTCTCCAAAATATATAAGTTTACCGCGACCGCTTCCCTTACGCTCGCATCCGCTCGCTCCAGGGACTTCCTCGCTCCGCAGAGCTCCGCTCGGTCGCCGGCACCTCTCCAATTTGCTTCTATCTGAAATATGCAAATTGGTACCCAGCCTGCTTAAGCAGGCTGGGTACCTAAGACATCTATATCACTATCCCCGGCGGGATAACTGTATTCTTGGGGATAACAATGATCCCGTTTTTGATCGTGCAATATTCGTTTTCAAAATCGTTCAGCTTCTTGGCGTTAATCAACCTTACGCAATCTCCGATCTTTGCGTTTTTATCCACAATGGCTTTTTTGATCAGACAATCCCTGCCTATCCCCAGGCCCTGCCCCAT
>VGKM01000099.1 GCA_016867005.1 Candidatus Omnitrophota bacterium
GATATTTCCCTTGCGATGCCGATCATGCTGAGCCAATCGGGGCGGTTAGAGGTAATTTCAATTTCAAAAACAAAATCCCCGTCTTTGTGTTCGATTGACTTAACTTCTATGCCGGCCATAGTAAGCTTCTCGGCCAATTCCTCGGGCCCAAGTTTAATATCGACAAAATCCTTCAGCCAATTATAGGTTAATTTCATTTTTAAAATTGTTTTAAGAATCTCAGGTCATTTTCAAAAAACAGCCTGATATCATTAATCCCGTATTTAAGCATGGCTATTCTCTCAACACCCATTCCGAAAGCAAATCCGGTATATTTTTTGGGGTCATACCCGACATGATTAAAAACATTGGGGTGGATCATCCCTGAACCCAGGATCTCAAGCCAACCCTTCCTGCCGCAGACAGAACAACCCTTGCCTTTACAGATAATACAAGATATATCCACTTCCGCCGATGGCTCGGTAAAAGGAAAGAAGTGCGGCCTAAACCGCATTTTAATGTCTTTGCCGAATATTCCTTTGGCAAATACTTCCAAAATTCCTTTTAAATCGGAAAATTTTATATCTTTATCAACCATAAAACCTTCGATCTGATGGAACATAAATAAATGGCTGGCATCTACTGCGTCCGGCCGGTAAACCCTGCCCGGGACAACTATCGCCAAAGGTGGCTTATTGGCTCTCATCGCGCGTATCTGCACCGGCGAGGTGTGGCTGCGCAAAAGCAACTTATCTGCAGTGTTTAAATAGAACGTATCAAAGGCATCCCGGGAAGGATGTTCAAGCGGTATATTTAATCCGGTGAAATTATTAAATTCGGTCTCTATCTCCGGGCCTTCTACTACCTGGAACCCCATACGGACAAAAATAGAGCAGATCTCATCAATAACTTGTGTTATGGGATGTGCCCGCCCCAATTCCTGCGCTATCCCAGGCATGCCGATATCAATACCTGAACCTTTGCCTTTAGCAATGCTGCCCCCTGCCAAAGTTTTTTGTTTCTCATCAAGCAGTTCTTTAATCTGATTCTTTAACGAATTTGCTTTTTGGCCAAATGGGCCCTTCTCTTCTTTGGACAAAGACGGAATAACGCTCATCATATCCGCAATCAGGCCTTTTCTGCCCAGGTATTTCACCCGGAGCTCTTCCAGCTCGGTAAGCGAGCCTGCTTTTTCTATATCTAGCTTAACTTGCGTAATATCAATATCAGGCATAGCGCTCCTAAAAAAATTAAACTATAATTTCTTTTTCCTATATTAAGCCGTTCAATAACAGGCTGCCCGCTGCTAACTTTACGTATTGATTGCGCATGGATGTCCAAATCTCCTCCATGCAGAGGACAGGCGCGGTTAAAAACGCCTACAATTTCAATCCAGTCGCCTTTGGCTTTATAGCTGCCGGTAAAGGATATTTCTTTTGTGAGGCCTTCAGGAGCCCAGATGCCGATACCATGGTAGCCGTCGTGAACATTAAGCCAGGCAAAATTTTTGCGCCGCATTATATCCCCGATTACCTCGCCGGCAAAAATGACAACTTTGCCGTTATAGGCCTTAGAATCGCTAATCAGCTCTTTACTGGAAACCGGCGCGGCAAAACATGTTTTGCACAATGCGCAGCCAGCAATTAAAAGGGCCAAAATGTAAACTTTTTTAGGCATCATTTACCTTTAAGCGCTGCCACTAAAAATCCCAATAGGGTAAAAATAGACATAAACTCCAACCTGCCCGCCCACATCTGGAAAATATAAGTCAATTTCAACCCAACCGGCATACCGGCTTGCGTAATCCCGCAGGAAAGGCCGACATTGGCCGCCGCAGAGGTTGATTCAAATAAAGCATTAAAAAAGGGGTATCCATAAAACATCCCGATCAGCGCGCCCAGAATATAAAGGACAATAAATGCCAATGTAATTAAAAGAGCTGACCTTACCTGTTTGTCCTCTAAAAAAACTTCCTTAATGTGATGAAACTTTTGCAAAACGACTGCTTTTTCGGGCAAGATTATCCGTTTTATATCTTCTATCATGGCTTTGAAAATAATCCCGACGCGAAGCGTCTTAATAGCGCCGGTGGTCGAACAAACCGCGCCTCCCAATGCCATGGCGCATACAACTCCCAACAAAGCAACATGGTTCCAATCGGCAAAGAACTGCTGCGCGTATATAGTTTGATAACCGGTACCCGTGTGCCCTGAAATCAATTGATAAAATCCTTTGCGGAAAAGCATCATTGCCCTGGGATAAACCCCTGCCTGCGCAAGGCCGACGGCAGTAATGAAAAAAGTGATTACGATAGTAATAAAAAACCCTATAGTTTCAATATTCTTCAGGATCTCTTTGCGGCTGCCTGTCCAAAGGGCATAATGCAGCTTAAAATTCATCGCCCCGGCGATCATAATCACAACTGTGATTATCTCATATGGCAAACTGTGGTAATAGAGTATGCTTTGCGACTGGGGAGTAAACCCGCCCGTATCAAAAGCGGCAATAAATATGCATAAGCCGTGGAAAACTGCATTGAACGGTTTCATCCCGCACAAGATACCCGTAATTGCCAAAGAAACTGTGCCTAAGACAAGATAAGCGATACTGACCAGCCAGATAAACCTGCTGGTGTCAACTACATTGGGAAGAATTTTTTCGTCACGCGCTTCCCCTACATACATCCTGAATGCCCCTGATGCGCTTTTGACAAATAAAGACAGGGCGACAATAACAATCCCCTGTCCGCCGATAAACATAATCAGATGCCGCCAAAGATTATGCGTATAAGCCATATGGTCCAGGTTCTGCACCAGTGTTAAACCGGTAGTAGCAAAACCGGACATGGAATCAAAACAGGCATCGAGAAAAGATTTCCAATGCCCGCTTAAATACAAAGGCACTGCCCCTAATACTGCCGCAACTAACCACGACAAGGATACTACCACCATGCCCTGCATCCAGCTTAATTCTTTTTCCGAATGGCAGATTTTCGTTAAGATGAGGCCGAAGATAAGGGTTATCTCTGCCCCGATAATAAAATCGAGCGCCGGGTTTATTTCCTGAAAGGCCATCCCGCATACAGCGGGGACCAGCATAATCAGGCCTAACCCGATGATGATTTTGCCTAAATAGTAACCTATGTTTTTTAAATCATCTATGGTAGGGCGAAGTATCATTTTAGGTTTAAAATTATACAGAGAGAAAAAGCTGCCAGCATAATCAGCGCGGCATAGAGCATTTCGATTGAAATCCCCAGGCTTGCATTGAAAATAGATTTTAGTTTCATAGTTTCCCAGCCAACAGGTTTAATAATTGCGGCTCGTTGCCCACAAGAGTAAGCGCGATAATATCGTCCCCTGCCCTTAACTCAGTATTGCCTTTAGGCACAATGACCTCTTCCCCTCTTACAATGGAAACAAGCACCGAATCTTTGGGTAATTCTATTTCATGAACCTGTTTGTCAATAACAGGAGAGTCGTGCGGCAGGTCTACGCGGACAATGGAAAGCTTGCCGCGCTTAAAACTCATGAGGTTTACAAAATCGGAAAAAGATACTTCCTCTTCAATGATCTTGGCGATGATCTTTGTCGAATCAATGGGCACATCAATGCCCAGCTCGAAAAATGTGTGTTCGTTATCAGGATTGTTTACGCGGGCAACTGTGCGGCCGACACTGAATTTTTCTTTCGCCATCTGACAGATGATCAGGTTATCTTCATCCTCGCCGGTAACGGAAGCTAACACATCCGCCCGGGATATCCCCGCCTCTTCTAAAATGTGCGGGTCACAGCCGTCTCCGTTTATTACCAGGGCCTCCAGCTGTTTTGCGATCTCTTCGCAGATCAACCTGTCTTTTTCCACGATCGCTAAGGTGTTTTTCCCGTCCGAAAGGCGCTTTGCCAGAAAAAATCCCACTTTACCGGCACCGACAATTATAATATACATTGCCCACCTCTTTGGTTATAGGCTGAATTTCTCGTTAATTTTCTGAAGGCTGGCGACTTTAACTACGCCCATTAAGACGTCTTTTTGCTTTAAGACCGTTTCTGCCTGGGGAATGATTACCCCGTCAACCCGCCTTACGGCCACGACCAAAAACTCTCCGGCTAAATTGATTTCCTGGATAGTTTTTCCTATAAGGCTGTTTTTTACTTCAATTTCGATAACCCCGATATCTTTTGATTCAATAAGATAGCTGGAAAAACGGCTCTCAACGATCTTGTCTCTTAACATAGCGGCAAAAAGTATGGTACCGCTTATGATATCTAACCCGAGAGCCGCATAGATATGAGCGCGATGAGGGTCGTAAACGCGCGCCATAACCTTAGGGACTTTAAAGATTCTTTTTGCAACCTGTGCGGAAATCAGATTCGTATTGTCGCCGTTGGTAACCGCACAAAAGGCGTCGGCTTTCTCAATGCCCGCCTGCTTCAGGAGGTTGAGGTCAAAACCGTTTCCTACCAAGGTCAGGCCGTTGAAGCCGCCGCTTAAGCGCTCAAAGGAACTTTGCGACTTATCGATGACCACAACATTAAAGCCTTCCTGAGACAAAAGCTTTGCTAATTCAGAACCGACTCTTCCGCAGCCGACAATTATGACATACATCGTTCACCTCGGTAAACTTATTTGCTTTTGACAAGGTCAACCAGTTTTTCAAATGTTTTTCTGTCGT
>VGKM01000100.1 GCA_016867005.1 Candidatus Omnitrophota bacterium
AAAGCAAAGGGCACCTCATAAATAAAAAACGGGCTGTCGCTGCCGATCCTCGCGGCAAGGCCGGCTAAGGCCTTTTTCCCCAGCCCCAGCCTCCAAAGTTTATTTAATCCCAGCAGCACGCATGCCGCATTGCTTGAGCCGCCCCCCATGCCGCTGCCGACGGGGATGCGTTTGATTATTTTAATGTCCACCCCTTTATTTATATTGAAAGTGCGCTGAAGCAGGTTTGCGCTTTTAAAGGCAAGATTGGACTCATCAAGCGGGATTTTCTGGGAATCGGAATAAATCTTTATTTTCTTGTCTTGGCGGGGTTTTAAAACAATCGTATCGTGAAGGCTGATCCTCTCAAAAACCGTCTTTATGTTGTGGTAATTATCTTTGCGCAGCCCCAGGACTTCCAGGTACAGGTTTAATTTAGCGTAGGACTTTAAGATCACTTACTTAATATTTTTTCTGCTGCCTTGACGATATCAAAACTTGTTAAATTATATTCCTTAAGGAGCTGGCCGGGCTCGCCGGATTGGCCGTACCTGTTCCTTACACCGACGCGCAGCGTCTTAACCGGGCAATTCTCGGCTACCACCTCATCAATACTGGATGCCAGCCCTCCGATAACAGAATGCTCTTCGCAAACTACTATGCCTTTGGTCTGGCCTGCGGCTTTGATCACCGCGTCCCGGTCAAGCGGCTTAATAGTGTGCATATTGATCACGCGCGCCTTTATGCCTTTATTTAAAAGCTCCCCTGCGGCAACAAGGGCCTCCTGGACCAGGATCCCGCAGGCAAAAATCGCCACATCATTTCCTTCTGTTAATTCCTGCGCGCGCCCCAGTTTAAACTCGCCTTTGTTTTCAATTGTTTCTGCCTTGGCCCTGCCCAGGCGCACATAGAAAGGCCCGGGGTTGTTTGCTGCGGCGAATATCGCATCGCGGGTCTGCGGCCCGTCGCAGGGGACAATGATGTTCATATTCGGGATTACGCGCATCAAAGCGATATCTTCCAGTGCCTGGTGGCTTGAGCCGTCAGGCCCTACGCTGATCCCGGCATGGGTTGCCACTATTTTTACGTTGAAATTATTATAACTGACCGTATTTCTCACCTGGTCCCAGGCCCGGCCGGTGGCAAAAATAGCAAAAGTAGAAACAAATACCAGCTTTCCGCAAGATGCAAAGCCGGCAGAAGTTGCCATCATATTCTGTTCTGCTACGCCGAAATTAAAAAACCTTTCCGGGAATTCCTTGGCAAATAATCCCGTCCGGGTAGAGCTCGATAGATCCGCATCAAGGACAATAACATCCTTGTTGGTCTTTCCCAGCTCTATCAATGTCTTTCCGTATACGTCGCGTTGATATAATAGTTCAGCCATTATTTTAACTCTTCTAACGCTTTCTCCGCTTCTTCTTTTGTCGGGGCGCGGCCGTGGAAATCACAGACATTTTCCATAAAAGAAACGCCTTTGCCTTTAGTGGTCTTTGCGATGATAATAGTGGGCTTATCTTTTACTGTCTTTGCCTCGGCATACGCCGAAAGGATCTCCTTCATATTGTGCCCGTCAATTAATATTGCGTGCCAGCCAAACGCCAGCCATTTGTCTTTTAACGGCTCTAAATTCATCACTGCGCAGGTCTTCCCGTCGATCTGGAAGCCGTTATAGTCAAGTATCGCGCATAGGTTATCGCATTTATAATGGCTGCATGCCATCGCTGCTTCCCAGATATTGCCTTCCTGTATTTCTCCATCGCCCATCAGGATATAAACCCGGTAATCCATTTTATCGATTTTTGCAGCCAGGCTCATACCCAATCCCACGGAAAGCCCTTGCCCAAGCGAACCGGAAGCAACTTCCACTCCGGGTGTGCGGCGGTCAGGGTGCCCCTGCAGCATTGAACCAAGCTGCCTTAGGGTCATCAATTTTTCCTTCGGGAAAAAACCTGCTTCGGCTAAGACAGAATACCATAAAGGCGCGCAATGCCCTTTGGACATATGGAACCTGTCGCGGCCCGGCCAAAGCGGCGCATCCGGCTTGTACCTTAATTCGGAGAAAAATAAAGCGGTTACCGCGTCCGTCGCCGATAAACTGCCTCCCGGGTGCCCTGAGCCGGCTTTTGCGATCATCGCCACGATATTACGGCGTATCTGTTTTGCTTTCTGTTCCAGTTCTTTGATCTTAAGGTTATCTGGCTGCATTTTTAATATTAGCGTCTAGATTCTTCAACTTATCTTTGATAGTGCTTTGGGTCGGGTCTAATTGCAGCGACTTCTGCCAATTTGTTTCCGCGTCTTTAAAATTCCCCATTTTAAAGAAAACATCCCCCATATGTTCATAAATAACAGGGTCTTCCAGTAAAATACTGGCACGCTGAAGCAGGCCCAGCGATTCTTTGATCCTGCCTTTTTTAAAGTAAAGCCATCCCAGGCTGTCGACATAAGCGCCGTTATCCGGTTCCAGTTCCAGCGCCTTTTTTATCATCGCCTCTGCCTGCTCGAAATTCCTGTCTTCTTCTACATAAATATAACCCAGGAAATTCAATGCTTCGGGATAATCAGGATTGGCAGAGATCGCTTTCTGTAATTGTTTTTCGGAAAGAACTTTTTTCCCCGTTTCGTGATAAATAGTGCCCAGATAAAAATGCGCTTCCGCATCCTGGGGCGCGAGTTCCGCCACTGCATCAAAAACTTTTTCCGCTTCTTTGATCTTGCCCTGTTTCAGGTAAACCAACCCTAAGCTTTTGTATATTTCGGCATTTTTCGGCTCAAGCTTTGAAGCATTCTGAAGGGCGATCTCAAATTCCCGGTTTGCCTCATTAATCTTATTCTGCAGGGAATAAATAAGCCCCAGGACCGCATGGGCTTCTACCGCTTCCGGGTCAAAATTTATCGCGATGCCTAGCTCACTGACCGCATTGTCAACATCGTCGTTCTTTATGTAAGCAATAGCCAGCCCTAAGTGCAGGATTGGGTTTTTATAATCAAGTTTTATTGCTTTCTTGTATTCTGCGATGGCTTGCGAGGTCTTGCCCATCCGGTCATACATCGTCGCCATTATGTAATGGCTTAATTCGGAAGAGGTGCGCTTGTCAAGGCCGAAACCTGTTTTTGCGAACACTAGAGACAAAAGAAGGCAAAAAAACAGCCCCTTGGCTAATCTTTTTGGCTTTACAATCACGATGATTTTCTTAGATTGTCCTGTTATGCCCAGGCTCTCTTCTTAATGTGGCGAAGACGGCGACGCATCTTCTTTCTCTTGTGGGTACGGATCTTTTGTCTTTTTCTTTTCTTGCCGCAAGGCATGTTTTACTCCTTTTAATAAATCACCTTATTGAGCGGGTATTCTATGATCCCTGTTGCGCCTGCTTTTTTTAATTCCGGAATGATATCCCTCACTACTTTCTCGTCGATAATCGTCTCTACCGCAAGCCACCCTTCAAGCGAAAGGCAGGAGATCGTCGGGTTCTTTAGAGACGGCAGGAGCGTAAGCACTCTTTTTAAATCTGCTTTTTTAATGTTCATCTTAAGGCCGACCTTTGCCTCGGCTGCGATTGCGCCTCTTAAGAGGACCGCTATCTCTTCCATCTTGTCTTTTTTCCAGCTGTCCTTATAGGCGGATTTATTTGCGATAAACTGGGTAGTTGACTCGCAAAGCGTCGCAATTTCAACGAGCTTATTGGCCTTTAAGCTCCTGCCGGTTTCAGTTAATTCCACTATCGCATCAACCAGGCCGGAACTTACCTTTACCTCGGTTGCGCCCCAGCTGAACTCAACATCGACATTGACTTTATTCTTTTTGAAATATTCCTTGGTCACATTAACAAGCTCTGTGGCAATGCGTTTTCCGTTAAGGTCTTTTATGGATTTTATGCCGCTTGCCTGAGGGACTGCCAGGACCCATCTTACCTTGCTCAAACTCTGCTTTGCATACACTAAATCCGCTATTTTTACGCAATCGGATTTATTCTCCAGTATCCAGTCATTGCCGGTGATGCCGCAGTCAAGCGCTCCGTCGGCAACATAACGCGACATTTCCTGGGCGCGCAAAAGCACCGCTTCGATCTCCGGGTCATCAATCGACGGGAAATATGAACGCTCCGAAGAAAGCGCTACATTGAACCCGGCCTTCCTGAACATCTTGAAGGTCGACTCCTGCAGGCTCCCCTTCGGCAGGCCCAGCTTTAATACCTTATTTTTATTCATCGTAATTCCTTTTTTAATCAAGCGGAAAGTATTATACAGGGAGTATCTGCGTTTGTAAAGAAATTTTCTGCCATTATATTTCTAACGCGGCTCATGCCTAATCCTGTTTCTCGCTCAGGTGAGGTCGCGGGTCCTGCCGAGGCATATTTTCGCAGGGACGCGCGATTTTCCCCGGCGTGGAAAATCGCGCTCGGCTACTCGGCCTCGCTCTCACTACTATCCTTTAGCGGGTGAACCTTGCCCGCTCGGCCTGCGTTACGCCCTGCGAAAACATGCCTCGTCACCCGCGAATAACCTGTTTGTTCGAAAACACAGCCAAACCATTTTGAGATGAATCTGCCGTGTTTTCGAGCGCATGGAGATTTTAGGCAAAGCAGCTCGAGTATTTTTGGGAATCCCAAGGCCGAGACCGTAAGGGCTCGGCAATTTGGGACGGCGATGCTGTCCGAGTGGT
>VGKM01000101.1 GCA_016867005.1 Candidatus Omnitrophota bacterium
CGCATCCGGGTTCACTCCAGGATATCGGCTCCAGGGTAATATTAAAAGCAAAAGATACTCAGGCGGAAATTATTGCCCGGGCCGTGAGTTTAGGGGGGAAGGTCATTGCCCGCGGCCATTTAAAAGCGGAAAATAAGGATATCAAGGCGCATCTTGAGTGCCGCGGCCTGATTTTATCTGAACAGGGCACTATCCATGCAATTCCTGAAATGGAGTCGGATTTCAGGGATGTCGATATGTCGCATGAGGCAGCTATCGGAAAGATCAATAAAGAAGAGATTGAATATCTCTGTTCGCGAGGATTTAGCGCGGCTCAGGCACAATCAATTATCGTCAGGGGTTTTATGAATGTAGATGTCCTGGCTTTGCCGGAAATGCTGAAGAAAGAAATTTCTTCGATAGAAGACAGTACATTAAAGGGGAGTTTTTAATTATATGGCAGAATTAAGAGCAATGTTGATCGGGCGCATTAAGCGTACGCCTAGTGTGGAAAGCTTCAGGTTCCGCCTTCCGGAGAAAGTGGATTTTCTCCCCGGGCAATTCTTGCAGGTCATTTTTGATGAGCAAAACAGGGAAAATAAGGAGTTGAATAAATATCTTTCTATTTCCTGTTCACCGGCCAGGGATTATATAGAAGTTACGAAACGAATAAGCGCCTCTTTGTTTTCAGGGCGCCTTTTGAATCTGAAACAAGGGGATGAGGTCCTGGTAAACATCCCTATGGGGGCTTGTGTTTTTAAGAATGAATATAAAAAAATAGCTTTTTTAATCGGCGGCATCGGTATTACGCCGGTGATTTCTATCATTGAGCATATCGTAGAGGCAAGACTTGATACCGATTGTTTCCTTTTGTATTCCAACCGCACAGAAGAAGAAATCGCTTTTAAAAAAGAACTGGATTATTGGAAAACAGCAAATAAGAATATCAAGATTTTTTATACCGTAACCGAATGCCAGCCTAAGGATAAGACGTGTTTGTTCGGGTTTATTGATAAGGAATTGATAAAGAAAGTCGCCTGTGATTTAGCTGACCGGACGGTTTTTATTTTTGGACCCCCCGGGATGGTGGATAGTATGTGCAATCTGTCCCTTCAGCTGGAATGCAAAAAAGAGAATATAAAGACAGAGAAGTTCGCGGGGTATTAGAAGAATGCTTAGCAGGGAATTGAAAGTAAAAGTTTTGACAGCGCAGAAGAATGAGATTACCGAGCATATGATCTATAAGAGGTTAAGCGCTGTTACAAAGGATAAGCATAACAGGGAAATCCTGGAAGGGATATCCTCCGACGAATTGTCCCATTATTATTTCTGGAAGACATTTACGAATACCGATGTCCCCGCGGATAATCTTAAGGTTGTTTTTTATATTCTCCTGGCAAAATTTTTAGGGATAAGCTTCGGGTTAAAACTCATGGAAATGGGCGAAGATATTGCCCAGGATGTCTATGCCGAGCTTAAGAAGCTTGACCCTAAAGTAGAAAATGTGATCAACGACGAAAATCAGCACGAAAAAGAGCTGCTAAACCTGATTGATGAAGAAAAACTTAAATATACCGGCTCTGTTATTCTGGGGCTTAACGATGCGCTTGTGGAACTGACGGCTGCGTTATCCGGGTTTACTTTAGCATTGCAGAATACGAAGCTCATTGCTGTCACAGGGCTTATCATGGGCATAGCCGCCTCTTTTTCTATGGCTGCGACAGGGTATCTTTCCAGCAAAGAAGAAGGCGGGAAAAATCCGCTTAAATCCTGTATTTATACAGGGATCGCTTATATATTAACGGTCATATTTTTAGTTTTCCCGTTTTTCGTCCTTAAAAATCCGTTTGTATGTCTGGCGCTAACGGTCATATTCGCCACCTGCATCATTTTCGCCTTTAATTTCTATGTGGCTATAGCCAAAGGGTTGAATTTTAGAAAAAGATTTGCCGAGATGTTTTTTATTGCAATAGGCGTAGCTGCCCTGAATTTTATTATCGGGCTCTTGGTCAGAAAATTTCTCAATATAGATATTTAGGGCTCGGAGGAGGCAAGTTCTATGGAACGGTCGATTACTTTCCAGGGTAACCCTTTAACTTTATCAGGCAGGAATTTATTTACCGGCAAAGCCGCGCCTGACTTCAGGGCTGTTTATTCGGATTTAAAAGAAAAAACCCTCCTTGATTTTGAAGGCAAAATCAAAATATTGACAACCTTCCCGTCTTTAGATACCCCGGTCTGCGACCTGCAGGTAAAAGAGTTTAACAAAAAGGCAGGCGGTATTTCCGGCGATGTTGTGATCATAGGTATCAGCAAGGACCTTCCTTTCGCGCAAAAAAGATTTTGCGATTCATTTGATATCAAAAGCATCACTTTGCTGTCTGACTATAAAACCTCTTCTTTCGGGATAAATTACGGGTTATTGATAAAAGAGCTCAATTTACTGGCCAGGTCGATAATCATTGTTGATAAAGATAATGTGATCAGGTATATCCAGCTTGTTAAAGAATTGACACATGCCCCGGATTATGCCTCAGCCCTAAAAGGGCTGGAAGAGGTTCTTAAAAACCCAGTTATAGAAGGCGGCAAGATAGAAAGATTGCCCGGGCATTGCAAGCCATGTGAAGGAGGGGCCTTGCCTTTACCGAAAGAAAAGATCTCTGCTCTTATTGCCGGTTCCCGCGGATGGGAAGTAATAGATGATAAAAAAATAGTCAAAGAATTTAAATTCAATGATTTTATAGAAGCCAAGTATTTTCTGGACTTGGTTTCGGTACTTGCCCAGGAACAGGGCCATCATCCAACTTTAACCCTGATTTACAATAAATTAAGGGTCACTTTTACCACCCATGCTATCGGAGGGCTTTCGGAAAATGATTTTATCATGGCTTCTCTTATAGATGAACTCTTATGACGATTGATCACCCTCACCATTATAAATTAAATAAACTAAGCAGCTTGCGGCTGGCGTTATTATTGACTGCTTTCGGCATGGTAATTGAATTTGCAGGAGGTATTTTTTCAAACAGTTTGGCGCTTGTTTCCGATGCCTGGCATATGTTAACGCACCTCTTTGCCTTGAGCATGAGTTATTTTGCCATTATCCTTACTTTGCGGCCTGCCACAAAGAAAAGGACTTACGGGTTATATCGCGCGGAGATCCTGGCGGCTTTTATCAACGGGCTCGCTTTATTGTTGGTTGCCGCCTACCTTGTCTATGAGGCGGTATCCAGGTTTACCAGCCCCAAAGAGATCAAAATTTGGGAGATGCTTTTTGTGGCGGGCTTTGGCCTGGCCATTAACGGCGCAACCACAGTGCTTTTGTTCAAAGCAGGTACGCATGATTTAAATATAAAAAGCGCATTTTTACATGAGATCGGGGACATGATCTCCAGCATTGCGGTTGTTAGCGCAGGGGCTATGATTTTATACACGAAGAATTATATATTTGACCCGATACTGGCGCTGTTTATCTGTATCCTGATCGTCATCTGGGCAGTGAAATTGCTGGTTGATTCCGGCAATATCCTGCTTGAGGCGACACCCAAGCACCTTGATATTGATGAAATGGCCGAGGCATTAAAGAATGAAATAAAAGGCGTCCATGAAGTCCATCATATCCACGCCTGGACCATCGCCTCTTCAATGTATGCTTTGACCGCGCATATAGTAATTGAGGATTGCCACGTAAGCAAGGCCAATGAGATATTGGTAAAAATAAATGCGCTTTTAAAATCAAGGTTTCATATCGAACACACAAATATTCAATTTGAGTGTTTAGTCAAGAAGATTCAATAATGCGCGGGGAGGGAATATGGCAAGAGAGGAAATTAAGAAAGGTATTTATTGGGTGGGTGTTGTCGATTGGAATATACGCACTTTTCATGGGCATACCTATTCTACTAAAAGGGGTACGACTTACAACGCCTATCTTATTATTGACGAGAAAGTTACCCTTGTGGATGCCGTATATACCCCGTTTGCTAAAGACCTGATTGAAAAGGTCAAAGAAATAATCGATCCTTCAAAAATTGATTATATTGTAGTCAATCATATTGAAATCGACCATAGCGGCGCATTGCCGGAAATCATGAAATTATGCCCCAAGGCAAAACTTTTCGGCACGGAAAAATGTAAAGCCGGGCTATACAAGCATTACTATGAAAATTGGGATTTTCAGGTTGTAAAAACCGGCGATAAATTATCTTTAGGCAGAAGGACGCTTCAATTTATTGAAGCGCCCATGATCCATTGGCCGGACAGCATGTTTACCTATTGCCCTGAAGAAAAACTGCTTTTACCTAACGATGCCTTTGGCCAGCATTATGCCACTTCGGAAAGATTTGACGACCAAACAGATGCCTGTGCGTTAATGGATGAAGCAGCAAAATATTACGGGAACATACTTTGGCCTTTAAGCGGCGTTATTTTGAAGAAGTTGGAAGAGCTGCTGAAAATGAACCTGGCTATTGATATGATCGCACCCAGCCACGGCATCATCTGGAGAAAAGAGCCGCAAAAGATCATTAATGCGTATTTGTCTTGGGCTAAAAATGAAACAAAGCGCAAGGCAGTCGTAGTTTATGAAACCATGTGGGGTGCAACAGAGAAAATG
>VGKM01000102.1 GCA_016867005.1 Candidatus Omnitrophota bacterium
CAGAAACCGTTCCAGGAAATCAATTTTCTCCCTGTTTTTAAAGAAACGTAATTTGCCAGGTATTTATCCGGCACAAAAATGATTTCTTTTGCGTCTTTTAAGCCGTTAACTACCGCTATGGCATTAGTAGAAGTACAGCAGACATCCAACTCTGCTTTTACCTCTGCCGGAGTATTAACATAGCCGACTACGGCGGCATGGGGATGTTTTTCCCTGAGTTTGCGGATATCCTCTGCTTTGATCATATTCGCCATGGGGCAGGAGGCATGAGTATCCGGCATAATGATCTTTTTATGCGGGCAGATGATCGATGCTGTTTCCGCCATAAAATACACCCCGCAAAAAACAATGACCTTTGCGTCGGTCTTAGCTGCGCGCCTGCTGAGTTCAAGAGAGTCCCCGTGGAAATCAGCGATATCCTGGACCTCCGGCAATTGATAATTATGCGCCAGGATCACTGCTTCGCGTTTTTTCTTCAAATCCCTGATTTTTTTCTCAATATCCAGAAACGGCTTCATATTTTTAGTTAAACACCTTTGTAATTATTCCTCCGCCTAATACTGTATCTTTCTCGTAAAAAACAGCAGATTGCCCGGGAGTGATTGCAAATTGAGGCGAGTTAAAACGGACTTTAACTGTATTTGCTTGCGGGAACAGGGCTCCCCTGGTTTCTTTATGATTATAGCGTATCTTTACATTAACTTCAATTTTCTTTTTTATGGGCTTGCCGATAAAATGAAGATTGCCGACGATAAATTCTTTTTTCAAAACCTCGTTTTTTTTCCCGACAACTACGCGGTTTGCCCTGGGTTCAATCCGGATTACGTATATGGGAAAACCAGTGGCAATCCCCAACCCTTCTCTTTGCCCTATAGTATACAAAGCAATGCCTTTATGCTTTCCTAATACCCTGCCTTCTGCATCAACAACCTCCCCCGGCCTGATCATACCTGGAAAGCGCGACTTTAAGAATTGCCGGTAATTATCCTCCGGTAGAAAACAGATTTCCTGGCTTTCTGTTTTATCTGCTACGGAGAGGCCAAAACCTCTTGCCAATCCCCTTATTTCGTCCTTAGTATATCCTCCCAAAGGGAAAAGAAGCCGCTTAAGCTGATTTCTACCCAGCCGGTACAAAAAGTACGACTGGTCTTTTTTAAGGTCTCTTGCTTTCTTAAGCATGCCGTTTTCTATCTTAGCATAATGGCCGGTTGCCAGGTAACTTGCGCCCAGGCTTTTGGCCTTATTGAGCAAAGCTTGGAATTTAATAAACTGGTTGCAGCGTATACAAGGATTCGGTGTCTTGCCTAAAAGATACTCCCGGCAGAAATCTTTGATCACTTTATCTTCCAGTGCCTTTTTCATGTTGACTACATAGTGCCTGATCCCCAGCTTATGCGCCACGCGCCTTGCGTCTTCAATACCCTGAAGGCCGCAACAACGCGGTTTACGTGTAATAATATCGGGGATGTTAAAACACATTGTGATCCCGATAACTTCAAAGCCCTTTTCCTTAAGAAGAGCTGCTGCAACAGAAGAATCAACTCCTCCGCTCATTGCGACAACTGCTTTTATTTTTGCAAAAACCATTAAAAGGCGTACTCCTTCATTGATAAAGTATAGCCGAATAGGCCTGAATCTTGTATCCTTATGGGGATGCGGCGTTTATCGGTGGTGATCCAGATGAAGAACTTTTTGGGGACGCTTTCGAAGCGAAAGGCCTCAAAAGCCCCGGCCGGGACCTGGATATTTTCCACCCCGGTAAGTTTTACGATAAACTCTGCATTGCCGAAATTAGCTGCGAAATTCCACCCGGCCGACAGATCCGGCAGGCGCCTGACATAAAAAGGCAGCAGCACTGCATTGTGGATCGGCTTTGAGATCTTATTAAACTTCAGCTCTTCTATTTGTTTTCCTTCTTTGAATTTTGTAATCGTCAGGACAAATTCTTTCTGATTGTAAAGCTCAATGATGTCTTCATTGATGTTCCATCCCCTGATCTTGCGGGTAACTTTTAATGGCAGAAAAGTTTTCAGGTCGCTATATATTGTTTCCAAATCGTAGAAACGAAGCACGTCTGTTTCGAAAGTCATAACTCTTGCGGCTTTCCCTTCCAAAGGCACATTCTCCAGATGGTTAAATACGGCCTTACCCATCCTCATAGCTCCGAATTTTACCTCATAAATGATCTTCTCCCCGACAAAATCATTATTTTCTTCGGCCAAGGTCCTAACCTTTGCTACGCCTAAAGGGTTGATCTTGCACCTGATAGTGCCTGCAACGGCTAAAGCAAGAATAAGTAAGATTATAAACAGGATTTTACGCATGGGGTAATTATACCACAATTTTAGTTACCATTCGAGCTTAACTCCTGCCTGCATCCATCTGCCGGGCTGTAAGACCCCTGTATTTTCCGAATATTCCGCATTGGTAAAATTATCTATCTTTATAAACGGTTCAAAATTCAGCTCTTTTCCCGCAAACTTCCTGCCTATGTAAATATTGCCTGTGAAATATGTCTCAGAGTAGTATCTCTTATTATAACTAAGCTGCCAATCTAAATCTATCCCCAATACCTGGCAATTCAGGCCCAGCACAAACTGGTGCATTAATATATCCAATGCGTATTTAGAATAAAATCCCGAGGCCTTCTTATCTGCATCAGTATAGTTATAACTGAAAGACACCTGGCTTAATTTAAAGGCCCTGCCGTCAATGCCCGGGCTGACAACAGAATTAAAAGTTACCCCTTTGTAATCTACCTGGCCGAGGTTTGTGGCCTGCCAGGGAGCCAGCGTTGAGAGGCGCGTCCAGTCTATGAGGTTTTCGCCGCGCCTGTAAAAACCTTCAAGCCCAAAAGAATAGAAATCTTTTTTCAGGTTCAAGCCGCAGGTTGCCGAATAAGACCTCTCAATACCCAATTCCGGATTCCCTCTGTTGGCGGCATCATTATAAAAAAGCTCGGTAAAAGTCGGGACCCTAAAGGCACTGCAGATACCGCCATGGATTTTTAATTTATCTTCTAATATCTTGTATGCTAAATCAAGGTTAAAAGATTCCTGCCATGACCATTTCTGGTAATGATCCGCCCTAAGCCCGAAATCACTGCTTAATTTATCTTGCCAAAGGAAAGAGTGTGTCAACCTTGCGGCTTCATACAATCTGGTGTGCTTACCCAGATTGGTAGAATTAATTTCGTCCCTGCCGGCACTCGCACCAAATAATAAGCTCCCGCTTTGAATAGGGACAAATAAACTTGAGTCCAAGCCATATACATAGGTAGTATGATAATTTACTGAATCCGGGCTATTCCTTCTCAGGATAAATTTATCGTCGTGCCGACGCAGGAATATATCGTTCCTGAAATCGGATACACCGATTTTTTTATTAAACCCGGATTTTAAGAACAGCGTTTCGGTATGCTCTTCTTCTTCGGGGAATAAATTGGAATAAAAGCTGTCTGCGCCGTAATCCTTCTTTTGCCAGCCGATAAGCGTATCTAAAGAGGCACTTTCGAAATCTTTATTCAGGTAGAATGAGCCATTTTCATACTCAAAATCCGTATTCGGCCGCGCAGCTTTTGCCTTCTTATGGTCAAAAGAAATCCTTCCGGAGAATCTATTCATAGGCATGCTTAAAGAAAAACTCTGCCCGCCGAGGGCGTAATCTCCGCCGAGCGCCTCCAGGTTAAATGATCTTGATTCCGGTTTTTTGGTAACGAAATTGATGCTTCCGGCAAGAGCCCCTGCGCCGCAATTTGAAGAGGCGCCGGATTTGATTATTTCCACCCTTTCTATATCAAACATCGTTAAGGGAATATCCAGATTATAATGGCCGGTCTGCGGGTCCATTACCCTGATACCGTCAATTAAAATGGCAACCTGTTCAAAACTTGAGCCCCTAAGCGAGGTATCGGCCTGGATACCGAAAGCCCCGCGCTGGCGCAGGTCAATGCCAGAAACAAAATTCAGCACTTCCGGTAAAGAATTGAGGTTTTTTTCTTGCAGCTCTTTTGCGGAAATTATCTCTTTAGAAGAAAAACTATCCGGCGCGGCCTTGCGCCTGACAGTGATTTTTTCCAGTTCTAAACTATCCTGGGCGTAAACAAAAGCATTTACCAGCAAGATAGCGCCCAATAAAGTAATTAAAACAGTTTTCATAAAAAATCCCTCGGACCTCATTATAATTAAGGCCGAGGGATTGTCAATCAGATTTATATCACTAGTTGACGGTTATCTGCAATGCACTACATCCCCGGAAGAGACCTTCTGGATAAAACCGGAATCGGTCCTGACCAAGAGGCCTCCGTCTTTATCTATATCGATTGCCTCCCCTTCCAGATGCTCTCTCTCCAGCGCCACTTTGATCCTTTTGCCCAGAGTAGTATTAAACGCCTGCCACTTTTCAA
>VGKM01000103.1 GCA_016867005.1 Candidatus Omnitrophota bacterium
AACCTTGTAAGCATTTTACTACGCAACTTTTGCTTTGTCAACCTCATAGCTTGCTGCCTTTAATGTGTTTCGAGTTTTGGCTCAAAGGCGCTGGGGTCACGGCCGTTTCTCCGGTAATAATCTGCCAGTGCCGCTTTCAATGCCTGTTCAGCTAAAACAGAACAATGCAGCTTGACAGCAGGCAGGCCTCCCAGTGCTTCTGCCACGGCCTTATTGGTAATCAAAAGCGCCTCTTCGATGCTCTTACCCTTGACCATTTCCGTGACCATGGAGCTTGTACTGATAGCTGCCCCGCAGCCAAAGGTCTTAAATTTAGCATCGACAATCAAATCATTTTCCACTTTTATATACATCCTCATTACATCGCCGCACACAGGATTACCGATATTGCCGATGCCGCTTGCGTCGGGTATCTCGCCGACATTACGCGGATGTAAAAAATGGTCCATTACTTTTTCGCTGTAATTTAGGTCAGTCATGTTTTAGGCGCTCAGCGTAATTTTACGCGGTTTCAGGTTTTTTTTGTAGTTATGAGGCAGGTGGATTTTTTTTAGCTCGCCCGCTTTATTTCTTTTCTCAAATTCTTTATAGATCAAAACCCAGGCGCAGTCCTTTTCGGCATCTACTTCGCATTTGCCTTTATTCATCCCGCCGCAGGGCCCGTTCAATAACCCTTTTGAGCACAATGTAACAGGGCAGATGCCGGAAGTTTCCCCTAAAACACATTCTGCACACATGGAACATTTTTCAAATAGGTCTCCCTTGGCATCTAGAGTCGCTGCGAACAAAGTATCCAGGGCAGGAAAAACAGGCAGCCCTGTGCGTTCGTTTTCTTTTACTGATTGCACGCCGAGGCCGCAGGATAATACCAAAATAGCTTCTGCCTCCCGGATGCCTTTCATGTTCTTTGCCAGCTCTGTTTTTACTTTACTGGCAATACAAGGCGCTTCCGGAATACAGGCCCCGAAAACGGTTTTGCCCTGTTTTTCCAATTCCAGCTTCATCTGCGCCACTTCCGGCTCACCGCCTGTCTTGCAGGTAGTGGAACATTCACCGCAGCCGACTAAGAAAATCTTTGTAAACCCTTTTAAGCTATCTATTACTTGCTCAAAGGGTTTCTTTTCTGTTACAATCATCTTTTTCTCCCTAACCCTTGCCTGTATTTTAGCATTTTTTTACCTGCGCCACAAGAAATAATAACTTGCCGTTAACAGATACGCGGCAGCGGGTCATGTGCAAGCATATCAATAATACGTTGTGTACCTATAGAAGTGTTTAGAATAACATGGCCTTTCTGTTTTGCAGTGACTTCGCCGATAACCCGCGCATTCCTGCCCAGGGGATGCTTTCTTAATTGCCGCAATGTCTTTGCAACAGCTGCATTTTCCACGATTATAACAGCAGCCCCTTCATTAGCCAGGTATAGAACATCCAGGCCCAGAAGTTCAGATGCCGCCCTCACCTTGCCGGAAACAGGAATATCTTTCTCATTAATCACTATCCCCAGGCCGCGCGCCCTGGCAATTTCATTAAGAGTAGTGGCAATCCCTCCTCTTGTGGGGTCACGCATAAACTTAATCACATTGCTTTTTGCCAGTATGGGCAGAAGCAGGCTCCCCAGCCCGGCGCAATCGCTTTTAATATTAAAACCGAAATCCACGCCCTTGCGTTTGGACAATACAGCCATACCGTGAGAGCCGACATTCCCGCTCACAATAACCTTATCATGAGGAGATATGTTCATAATGGGCAGCTTCTTAACCACCCTGCCGACCCCGCATGTATTGATAAAAATTTTATCGCATGCCCCTTTTTCAACGACCTTAAAATCTCCGGTTACAATGCTTACTTTTTCCTTCCTGGCGGCCGCTGCAATAGAATCGGAAATTTGTTCCAAAAGGCCAATTTCTAACCCCTCTTCCGCGATTATCCCCAAAGACAAAAATTCCGGCCTGGCGCCCGAAACCACCAAATCATTCACTGAACCGCAAACTGCGAGCTTGCCGATATCGCCGCCGGGAAAAATTACCGGATTGACGACAAACGAATCGGTAGTAAAAGCGATTTTTTCTTTATACGGAAGGATCGCGCTATCTGATAGGCCCCTGATAATCGGGTTATCAAACCGGCTGAGAAAAATATTTCTGATCAACCCGTGCATCAAGGCACCACCGCTTCCGTGGCTCAAACTTATACTCTTTACTGGCATTCTAAAAGGATATATTTTTCAGCCCTAATTGTCATTTTCTTTTTGCTTTTTGAAGAGATCCAGGAACCTGTCCTCATACTCTTTATATACGTTCCATTTGTCAAGCTCTGACTTAAGTTCGTTTGCTTTAGACAGGTCTCTTTTGGCCAGATCAAAAAGCTGCTCGAGCCTCTCCTTTATCGACTGGGGCAATTTTGTGATCTGGCTTAATGTCTTCTTGATTTTTTCTATGTCTTCTTCCCCGATCGGCCCGGCAGGCGGAGCAAGCTTAAGGTACTCCAGAAGTTTGTTGATCTCATCTTCCATTTTATGCGATTGTTCAATAAGCCCGGAGAGGCCAAGGCTGATGTTCAGCATTTTGCTCAAAACTTTTAAGATGGCGTGCACTGTCTTTGGATTTTCGATTTGTATGGTATAAAGAGGGATCTCGCCCAAAAGACAAAACCCCTGGTATCCTTCCTTCTTGGCAGTGCCTAAAAATAAACCGTTCATTCCGCTGACTTGCCCTTCCTGCAGCAGGTTCAGATTAAATTGCTTGAGGCCGTCATTGAGCTCTTTTGAAGTGGAAGCAAACCAGATATTCGGCGCCTGAGCATGGTCAATTGCCATCGGCATTGCAGCCAATCCGATGATCCGGTTGAGTTTATACCCTTTAAGGGCAGAAAGGATTTTTGCGCAATAGGCCTCTGCCTTTGCCAGGTCGGGCTGGGCATTGCTTAAGAAGATTATCAGATCGTTTTTGTTTGATTTTCCTGCCGGGTTCTTGTAAAAATAAAATTTACCCGAGGGCAGCTCAGGAATATCAATGATACCGCCTTTTACCACGCTGCCGGTAAAATAAAAGAAGTCGTGAGGGAGGATTTGCGCAAATTCCTCCGCCGGCAGGTGCTCAACCAGGTAGCTTGCCGCCTTAAATGCCACCTCGCCCATACCGGGCCAGGCCACGATTAAATTAGGATTTTTGAGACGTGGTTTCTTTAAAAAATTTATTCCTTCCATAACAACCGCCTTTTTGATTAGGTCCTCGGTATCATTAAAACTTAAATTCCTTCAGGAAAATCTCTAATGCCTTTGCCCCTTTGTAAATATTATCGATTTTGACATACTCGTCGGCGATATGCGCACACCCGCCCGTTCCGAAACCTGTTGCAGTCGAAGGGATGTTTTTCTTTTGAAAAAACGAAATTGTCGTGGCGCCCTCAGAGCCCTCGATCACCGGCTTTATCGAAATCCGTTCCATTGCATTGATTAGCTGCCCCACCAGAAAATGCCCTCTTGGTATACTAAATGGCTCCTGGATGCCTTCGATTTCAAGGGCGGATTTTCCGGCATAGCTGCGTATGATTTTTTTAAAATCCCGCAGTATTTTCTTAGATGAATCACCCGGCAAAAACCTGATATCCAACTCAAATTCGCACCAGTCAGCCACCACATTTACCTTATCTCCCCCGTTGATAGTGCCGATATTCACAGTCGGAGGTTTAAGGAAATCATTTTTTGTGCGGCCGAATTTATAAGATTTTATCTTTTCGATTATTTTAATAGCGGTATCCACGGCATTGACCCCCAGCCACGGATAAGCGCCATGGGCGCGCTTGCCTTCAATTTTCACCTTAAGATGCATCAGCCCTTTTTGGGCGACAACAATACTGAAATCATCCGCATCCAAAACCAATGCTGCATCGGGCTTTAAAATTTTCTTTTCTAACAGCGGCTCAAGGCCCAATACTGAACCGCTCTCCTCGTCTGCCGTAGCCGCAAAAACAAGCCCGTATCCTAAAGAAACGCCGTCTTCAACGATACTATTGATTGCCTCGAGGCCTACGGCAAGGTTCACCTTGCAATCAGTGGCTCCCAAGCCGTATAACTTGCCGCCGTTGATAGTCGCCTTAAAAGGCGGAAAACGCCATTTGTCTCCTGCGGGAACGGTGTCTAAGTGCGGCGTGATTAAAAGTGTCTTCTTATTCTTTCCGGGCAAAACGCATACCACATTAGAACGCGAGGCGCAAAACTCATAAATTTTTGGCCTAAGCCCTATCTTTTCCAGGTACCTTTTGACAAAAACCGCTATTTTATATTCGTTGCCGTTGGGATTTTCGGAATTTATCTTGATTAGATCGCTTAAAAGCGTAATCGCCCTTTTTCTGTTGATCATATCAAAAACTGTAATTTATGCT
>VGKM01000104.1 GCA_016867005.1 Candidatus Omnitrophota bacterium
AATCCTTGCTAAAATCGATCTGCCCGTCAACTTTCAGTTCTTCTATTTTCGCTTTGGCATTATTCATTCTATCCGCCGGAGTCGGATGCGTCCTTAGATAAACCGGCACCATCTGCGCCCCGCTTGATTTTTCCTCTCTATGGAATATATCAAATACGTCCAACGAAGCTGTTTTATCATACCCTGCATTATGCGCATATTGCAGCCCCAGGGAATCAGCAAGAAATTCATCCTCGCGGGAATACCCTTTTGACAACAGGTCATAAACCTGATTAGCCAGATCCACCGCCCCCTGGTTCTTAGTACCGATAGCCAATCCTAAAGCCAGAAGGTTAAACCCCATCTGCGCCTCTATTCTTTTTAACCCATGCCTGGCATTTACATGCCCTATTTCATGGGCCAGGACAAAAGCCACCTGGTCCTCGTCAAGCTTTTCCAGCAGCCCGGAATTTACAAATATATGCCCACCGGGCAAAGCACAGGCATTTATCGCAGCATCATCAATGATATAAAAATGATACTGCAGGTAATTCCTATGGCTCTTTGCGGCTATTTCTTCTCCCATCTTCTGAAGCGGCTCAGTAAGGGTAGGGTCGGTAACCATCTTTTTCTGCGCCTTGATCTGTTTAGCTGCATCATCCCCCCAGGCAATCTCTGCTTTATCATCAAACATATAATATTCGGTCTTGCCGGAAATCGGGTTATGAACGCTGATACAGCCCGAAATAAGGACAACTAAAATCGCCAGGATCATTAACCTCATGGCAGGCGGCCTCCTTAAAAACAGAGGGCCGGAGTATGATCTCCGGCCGCTTACCGTATATTGCTGATTACGCCCTGCTGATTGAAATCCAGAATATTCCGTATTATTTCTCTGCGCTTTTAATTTCATTCTTTTTAACTATCTGTTAATAGATTATAACATAACTTGAATAGTGTCAATAGTTAATAAGAACTATTGCCTTTTGCTTGCCTTCCTTTTTTGCGTTTTATCAACAATGAAATATGCCAAAAAATAAAAAATCAAAGCGCAAATAATGCCTAAAATAACGCTCCCCAGGAACAAGGGCGGGTAAAAATTAGCTATTTTTTGGAATGTAATCCCTTTAAAATCTGACCAACTAAGCGGCGGATAGTTATTTTTAAGGATTGCCCTGCCGATCTCATAACCTGCCCAGGTAATAAAAGGCACTGTGGGAGGAAGAGAAATGTTTGTCCCTACCAACATCGCTATTTTATTGGCAGGCCGCACAAGGAGCGCGGCAATCAGCACAAGAAGGGTGTGAAAACCGTAAAGCGGCAGGATAGCAATGAAGACGCCGATCGCCACCCCCAAAGCGATTTCGGCAGGCGTATTATTAAGGCGCAGCAGTTTAACCAGTACTTTTTTGTATTTTCTTTTCATCCTTTGGCGGGATAGAAAGGATATCTTCGTAAATATCGAAGACGTCTTCGCTTTCCATGTGTAAAAAATGGCCTGCCCCTTTTACGACTTTTACTGCGCAGTTCGGGATTTGGGAGGCAAGGAAATTTACGTCATCTAAATCAATAATACTATCATTCTCTCCATGGATAAGCACCGTCTTTGCTTTTATATTTGAAAGGTTGATCAGGTCGCCGATCTTCTTTGTTGAGACCACGAAAAGCCCATGCTCATAAAAGGCGCGGAGGTTTTCCTCACTCATATTCTTAAACTGAGTAACGATCTTATTCTTGATATTTTCCGGCAGGCCCTGGCCGAAACTCTCGATAAGCATATCAGCCATCTTCTGCCTGTTTTGAGGGTCGATCTGAAAACCGTTCTTTATTGTCTCAACCATTTTGTCATTAGCTTTTGTGCCTAAACTTGCCAGGCATAGATTTTTTACTTCATTGCGGTGGCGCGAAGCAAAAGCTATAGCGACTATCCCTCCCCATGAAGCAGAACATATCGTAACATTATTGTTTGCGCCTGTGGCTTTCATGACTTCGCGCAAAATTTCAACCTGCTCATCCAAAGAGACAAAAATCGGGCCGGAAACAATCCTGCCTTTGCCCTGGTCGGGAAAATCAAAAAGGATTATCCTGTAATATGGCGCGTAACGCAGGACAAAACTATGCCACATTGCCATGGATTGCTGCACGCCGTTAATACAGACGATGTGCGGGCCGTCATTTTCATAAATACGGTAAGGCACCACAAACCTGGATATTTCGATTGTGCCTTTGACGATAGCCGCTCCGCGGCGCATGTATTTGATTGAGTTTGCCGGATTTACCATAAGAATAACTTACAATACAACTCCCATTAAGTCAAGGACAACCTGCCCCACCCCGGAGGTGGGACAGGTTAGAGATAGAAAGTCTGAATAAGGATTTCTGCTAATTGACCGGGGTGGGTGATCATGGAATCATGCGGCCCGGGGATTATCCGGCGGGACCAATCGTTTCCTTCTGCTCTGTCGTAAGCATGCTGATGAGATTCCCGGGATTCTCCCGGGGTTTGTATTTCATTCAACAAATAAACTTTTTTGATCGAGTTAACTTTAGGATTATTGATCCTGACGGGCTCATCATAACAGGCATAAGGCATGGGTGTAAGCAGGGGCTTTACCCAGGATGCGTCCTGCTGGTCGGTAATGCCTAAGGCGCCTGGCTCAGGCGGCAGCATGACTTTTACTTTCCTGCCGTTGAATTCTATCTCTTCGCCCCGCGGCCTGATGCCGGGCCTGATATCAAAAACGCGCTGGCCGTCCATGGGAACCATCGCATCCAGGTATATGATCCGGCTGATACGCTCCGGGATAATCTCTGCAACGCCGGCAACAACAAAACCGGAATAACTATGGCCCAGAAGCGTTACATTGCCTAAATTCTCGGCTTTAAGAAAACTTACGATATCGGAAATGTGGGTAGACAGGTTGATCCCGGGGCCCAGAAGCTCTTTTTTTTCTCCTAAGCCGGAAAGGGTGGGCGTAAATACCTGCAGATTGGCCGCACGCAGAAGGCCTGTTATTTTATTCCAACACCAGGCGCCGTGATAAGCGCCGTGCACTAAAACCAGCATCGCGGGCTAATAATTTTCTGCTAACAGCTCATAAAACGACTGTGGATGCTTACAGGCAGGGCATTCCTTCGGCGCTTCTTCTCCTTCAAAAACATATCCGCAATTAATACAGTGCCATTTTACCGATGTTTTCTTTTTGAATACTTCGCTGCCTGCAATATTATTGATTAATTTTCTGTAACGCGACTCATGGAACCTCTCAACTTTGGATATCTGCTCAAAAGACCGCGCTATCTCAGGAAACCCTTCATCTTTTGCGATTTTTCCGAAATCAGCATAAAGCGTTGTCCATTCCATATTCTCTCCGGCAGCTGCATGCTCAAGGTTGGACTTGGTGTCCTTGATCATGCCTGCGGGGTAAGAAGCGGTAATCTCAACATCCCCTCCTTCGAGGTATTTAAAGAATACCTTGGCATGCTCTTTCTCATTCTCTGCGGTTTCCATAAAGATGTTAGCGATCTGCTCAAAGCCCTCTTTCCGGGCTGCCGAAGCAAAATAAGTATACCTGGTCCTTGCCTGCGATTCTCCTGCAAATGCCGCCAATAAATTCTTCTCCGTCTTTGTGCCTTTTAATGATTTACTCATTTTATTCTCCTTTTTTACCTATCCCGCCTACGGGGTGGGGCAGGTTGAGGGGCTATTTTGTTTGCCAGGAAACTAAATGGCCTTTGGCGTCAAAATCAAGGTAGATTATTTCCGATTCAATCCCTGCAGATGGCTTGCGGTAAAAACAAGTTTGGGTAATGTTTTCTTTATCTTTAACTTCTTTACAAATTGTCGGCTCGCCGTAACGGGATAAAATGCGCTTCTTTGAAGCCCCTGCCTTTAACCGGCTTGCGGCAATGTCTGCCTTTAATTCTTCAAACAGCTCTTCCTGCTTCCAGATATACTCCTGCATCTGTTTCTGGTCATCTCCGAGCTGCTTCATGCGCATCAGCTCGTCGTAGTGCTTGATATACATACAGCCGTTAAGGAAGATCGCAGAGCAAAAAACAAAGAATGATAATGTAGCTGACAATTTTATTTTGACCATCTTAGCCCTTATTATATATGTATTATAAGAAATTTCCAGCAGAAATGTTTTACTCTCTTCCAAGGAGCATCTTAAAAGGAAGCGTTACTATCTCAACCGTGCCTTTTAACCCACTTTTCGCCGTGCCCCATGCAGAATTCATGGCATCGTTTAAATTCGAAACAACCGAAGTAACGGT
>VGKM01000105.1 GCA_016867005.1 Candidatus Omnitrophota bacterium
ATTTAATTTTTCCACGCGTGCCTTAACTGAACTTGCCGCACGCAGGGCGATTAAGGCGATTGAAGGTAAAGACGTAACGGATGTCAGCCAATACCTGGATGAAAAATCCCCTGAATACAAAAAAATGGTTGATTGGATAAGGAATGACCTGGGCGCCAGCACTTTAAAATACCATTCATTAAACGATATGATCGAGGCAATCGGCTTGCCAAAAGAAAAACTCTGCCTTTATTGCTGGGCAGGCAAGGAGCCTAAATGAAGAAAAGCGGAATTTTAGAATCCAAAGTTTTTAACGACGAGCCGAAGGAATACTGCGGGTTATTCGGCATCTACGGGCACAGGCAGGCAAGCTGGCTTACTTATTTAGGGCTTTATGCTTTGCAGCACCGTGGCCAGGAAGCATGCGGCATTGTTTCTAATAATAAAGGTATCCTTACCTTACATAAAGAGATGGGGCTGGTAAGCGATGTTTTCAACGAGGCGATACTGAATAAATTAAAAGGGAATGCGGCGGTGGGCCATGTGCGGTATTCTACTACCGGCTCAAGCGTATTAAAGAATGCGCAGCCCCTCTTGATTGATTATGCAAAAGGGACAATTTGTATCGCGCATAACGGCAATCTTATCAATTCCCTTTCGCTCAGGCAGTTTTTAGAAAAAAACGGTTCGATCTTTCAGACAACAACTGATTCGGAATTAATAGTCCATTTGATGGCCAAGGAAAAATCAAGGGGCCTAGAGGAAAGCCTGCTTTATGCTTTAAAGAGGATAAAAGGCGCATATTCTTTAGTAATCATGGACAATGATAATCTTATCGGTGTAAGGGACCCTTCGGGATTTAGGCCGCTCAGTTTAGCAAGATTAGGCAATTCCTGGTGCCTGGCCTCTGAGTCATGCGCCTTTGATCTGGTGGGCGCAAAATTCATCCGCGACCTGGAGCCGGGAGAAATTATTTTCATTAATAATAAAGGCATCCGTTCGGTAAAACAAAAAGGCACCGCCTCTAAAACCAGGCATTCTTTCTGTACTTTTGAGCATGTTTATTTTGCACGGCCGGATTCGGTTATTTTTGGAGAAACCGTGCATTCGGTCAGGCGGAGGCTTGGAGAACAGCTGGCAAAAGAACATCCTGTGCGGGCTGATTTTGTAGTGCCGGTCCCTGATTCCGGTTTTTCGGCGGCACTCGGGTATTCTGATGAGTCGGGTATACCTCTTGAAATGGGGATTATCCGCAATCATTATGTCGGCAGGACCTTTATCCAGCCGGCGCAGGATTCGCGTGATTTAGGGGTCAAGGTGAAATTTAATTTATTGAGGGATGTTTTAAAAGGCAAGTCAATCGTGGTTGTTGATGATTCAATTGTCCGCGGCACGACTTCAAAGATACGCGTGCGTAATTTGCGCCAGGCAGGGGTAAAAGAGGTGCATTTAAGAATATCGTGCCCGCCGCACCGGTTCCCCTGTTTTTACGGAATTGATTTCCATCGTTCAAATGAGCTGATCGCCAACAAATATGGGTCGCTTGATAAAATTCGCCAGTACCTGGAAGTTGATAGTTTGGGGTATTTAAGTTTAGACGGCATGTTAAACTGCCTGAAATACCCCAAGGAAAGCTATTGCGCTGCCTGCTGGAGCGGGGAATATCCGATACTGGCCGAAAAAAAACACGGAAAATTTTCTTTGGAGATGCGCTGTTGCGGGCAAGGAGAAATAGAGTTATGAGAAAATTAACTTATAAGGGATCAGGAGTCGATATAAAAAAGGCCGGCGCCTTCAAACAGAAGATCAAGGCGCTGGTGAGGAGTTCTTTCACAGCCGATGTTTTAAAAGATATCGGGGGGTTCGGAAGTTTTTTTAACCTGGACGCAAAAAAATACCGCCAGCCGGTTTTAGTATCATCTACCGACGGGGTAGGTACAAAGCTAAAAATCGCGCAAATTACCAATAAGCATGATACTATAGGAATTGATTTAGTCGGGATGAATGTAAACGATATTTTGTGTACGGGCGCAAAACCTTTATTTTTCCTGGATTATATCGCCTCAGGGAAATTGAAGCCGGAAGTGCTTTTTAACGTAGTCAAAGGCATAAACCAGGGTTGCATACAGTCAGGATGCGCATTGGTAGGCGGGGAGACCGCAGAGATGCCGGGGATGTATAAAGCCGGCGAGTATGATTTAGCGGGTTTCTGCGTGGGGGTTGTGGAAAGAAGCAAGATCATCGACGGTTCTAAGATCAGCGCCGGAAACCTGGTAATCGGCCTTGAGTCAAGCGGCATACATTCTAACGGTTATTCTCTGGTCAGAAAGGTATTTTCCATCAATGAGCAGATACGCATGAAAGGCGAACTTTTAAAGCCCACGCGTATCTATGTTAATCCGGTTTTATCATTGCTAAAAGATTATCCGGAGGGGATTTCAGGTATTGCGCATATTACGGGCGGGGCTTTTTACGATAAAATTGCGCGTATCCTGCCGGAAAATATCAATATCAGGATCAATAAAAATTCCTGGGTAGTGCCGAAAATATTCCATCTCCTGCAGAATAAAGGCGGCATAGAGGACAGGGAAATGTATCATACCTTCAATATGGGCATCGGCATGGTTTTGATGGTAAAAGATTATGACGCTAAAGGGGTCATTGCTCATTTGAAGAGTTCAGGGTTAAAGTCCTGGGTCATCGGAGAAGCAGTAAAAGGGAAAAAGGAAGTTGAGGTTGTTTAAAAAGGAGGGGCAGGCATGAACGTAATTTATTTGATCATAATTGCAGCCATTGTATTATTTTTTGCGGGGATCAGGATTGTCAGGCCCACGCACCGCGGGTTGATCGAAAGGTTCGGTAAATATAGCCGTTTTGCGAATGCCGGTTTTCACTGGATCATCCCTTTAGGCATTGAAAAATTGTACCAGGTCAACGTCACGGAACAAATGGTCGACGCTGAACCCCAGGAGATCATTACCAACGATAACCTTAATGCGAAAGTTGACGCCCAGGTTTATTTTAAGGTAAAGCCGTCTGAACAGGACGTAAAGAACTCGATTTATAATGTATACAATTATCAGTATCAGATCGTAAATCTGGCGCGTACCACCTTAAGGAATATTATCGGTACCCTCACTCTTAAATCAGCCAACAGCGAACGCGGCAAGATCAATGCCGAATTGCATAAGACATTGATGGAGGAGACGTCTAATTGGGGTATTGATATTGTAAGGACCGAGCTTAAGGAAATCGACCCGCCGAAAGACGTGCAGGAAACTATGAATAAAGTCGTCAAGGCGGAAAATGAAAAGATCTCCGCGATTGATTATGCTACTGCTACGGAAACTGCTGCTGATGGGCAGAAGAGGGCAGAGATCAAGAAGGCCGAAGGCATTAAACAAGCGCGCATCTTGCAGGCAGAGGGCGAGGCCGAGGCAATAAAGCTTGTTAATGAGGCAGCGGAAAAATATTTTATCGGCAATGCGCAGGTGTTGAGAAAACTTGAAGCAGTGGAAAATGCGCTCTCTAATAATGCAAAGATCGTGGTCCCGACAAATACGGAATTGGTCAATGTTATCGGCGATATGGCAGGCGTCCTGCCGTTAAGAAAAGAATCAGCGCCGGAAAACAAGAAAGAGAGGTAAATATGTGTATGCTTAGCGGAATGCCCGGATTTGCTATTGTGCCTATGACAATGCTTTTAACGGTCAGTTTTTTTGTGTTGCTTGCTGCTCGTAAGGCAGATTCTCAAGGGGTAAAAGCTTTCGGTTATGTCCTGGCAGTGCTTTTATGGATTTCTGCGGCACTCGTACTTTCGATGGGAAGCGGTTGTTTTTCCGGCAAGCGCGGCAAGATGATGAAGTGCGGCGCAATGCAAAAAGGGCAGATGCCTCAAGGCCAGATGCAGGGCGGGCCGATGCAGGATAAGCCGATGATGCATCAAGGGAAATAATTGTTTGTTGAAATTTTTTGTCGTTTATGAGGGGGCGGGTCCTGTCTGCTGCGCCACCTCGTCCCGAAGTTTCGGGACAAGGGCTTCGGCTCCGCAGCCACCCGCCCAGACAAAAACGACAAAAAATCTAAGCAATTAGATTATAGAAAAGTTTGCCTTTTGATTAAGAATCTGACGTGTTTTCGAGCGAATGGAGATTTTAGGCAAAGCAGCTCGAGTATTTTTGGGAATCCCAAGGCCGAGACCGTAAGGGCTCGGCAATTTGGGACGGCGATGCTGTCCGAGTGGTTTTTGCTAGAGCAAAAACCACGA
>VGKM01000106.1 GCA_016867005.1 Candidatus Omnitrophota bacterium
GGGGTCTTTTAAAAGCGGCTCAATCGCTCCGAAGCCGGCCATCTCATCAACCAGGTCATTGATTATTTTTATTTTATCCATGCCCGACAGGCCGGCGTACTCATGTTTTATTATTTCTTCAGCTACAAGCGAAATCCTTTCCTTTATTTGCTGTATTTCCAAATCAGCCTGCGAAAATATACTGCTGTATTGCGAAAAAATCTTCTGCCGGATCTTTGCTTTAATTTCCTTGGACATGTATCCTCCCTAATTCTTTTAACAAAATACCCGCGCAATCTTTGAATGGGATCTTTTTAATTGCCCTGCCTTTTCTAAAAAACATGCCTTCTTTTCTGCCGAATGCAATACCTATATCTGCTTCTTTGGCCTCGCCGGGGCCGTTTACCATACATCCCATGACTGCAATTTTAACCGGCTTGGCTGATGGCTGATAACTGATAGCTGATAACTGAGCTTCTAATTTTCTGACAATATCGACCAGGCCTACTTCGCACCTCCCACAGGTAGGGCAGCTTATAACCTGGACTCCAAAATCCCTTAAATTAAGCGATGCTAAGATCTCTTTAGCGACTTTTACTTCCTGCTCCGGTTTATCAGTAAGTGAAATCCGCACCGTGTCCCCGATGCCTTTTAAAAGCAGGCTTCCAATAGCAATAGATGATTTAATAGCTCCGGCTTCAGGCAGCCCTGTTGCGGTAAGGCCCAAATGAAGCGGATAATCGCAAAGCCCGGCGATCTTTTCATATGCCGCAACCGTATCTATGATATTTGAGGCCTTTAGAGAAACAACTATGTCGGAAAACCTGGCTTTTTCCAGGATCTTGATATAATTCAACGCGCCTTGGACCATGCGCTCTACTGTACCACCCCTTTTAGAGCTGATCTCTTTAGGCAAAGAACCGGAATTTAAACCGACCCTTATAGGTATGTGGTTTGCCTTTGCCGCCCTTGCAACCTCAGAGACCTGTTCTTTTTTATAAATATTACCGGGGTTTAACCTTATTTTATCCGCGCCATTTTTGATGGCAGCCATAGCCAATTGCCAGTCAAAATGAATATCTGCGACTATCGGCAGGCGCACAGCTGTTTTAATCTTTTTAATTGCCGCCGCATCAGAATCATCTTTTACTGCCAGGCGGACAATTTCACAACCGCACGACTCTAATTCTCTGATCTGCCGTATTACCGGAGAGGTATCACTGGTCTTATATTTCGCCATTGACTGTATCGCAACCGGGTTGTCCCCCCCGATCCTGACGCTGCCGATTTTTATAACTCTAGCTTTTCTTCTCTTAACCATTATTTTATGAAAAATCCCAATATCTTGTCCTTAAACCTGACCAGGTCATTTATGGTCACTAAGACCGCCAACGTAATGATCAAAGTTAAGCCGAACTGAGTAACTACCTGCTCGGCCTTGACACTAAGCGGCTTCTTCCTGATCTTCTCGAGTCCCAGCAAAAACAGGTGGCCACCGTCTAAAACCGGCAAAGGCAGCAGGTTAAAAATACATAAACTGATATTTAACGCTGCAACTAAATACAAAACAGCGATGAGCCCCAAATGCACCATATTATTAGTAATAACAAAAATACCTACTACGCCCGTGACCGAATCACGGACAGATAATTTACCGGTGATCATAAACCACAGCGCTTTATAAGTCATAAGCGTCAGGTCCCAGGTCCTTTGTAAGCCCAAAAGGAATGATTCCGCAAAACCGTGCCTGACAATGACTTTTTCTCCGCTAGGCTCGATGCCGATCAGGCCTACGCTTACTTTCTTGCCGAATAAATCTTTGCCCTCAGTTTCCTGAAGGTTCACATCGAAATTTAATTCTTTATCATCCCGCATGACAGTAAGTTTGGCGACACTGGATTCTTTCTTAGCAAAGATGATATTCTGCAAATCTCCGAAATATTTTACTTTGACCCCATCAACCGCCGTGATCCTATCGCCTGATTGCAACCCTGCTTTCTGCGCGCCAAACCCTTCTTTTAGCCGGCCAACCTTAGTTGTATCGGTCGGATAACCCGTAAAAAATATGAGCCAAAATACAAAGAAGCCCAATAGATAATTTAACAATGGCCCGGAGAATATTACTGCTGCCCGCTGGCCGGCGGTTTTAGACAAATATTCATCCGGCTTGCCTTTAAACTCTTCGGCGGAATCTCCGGCAAGTTTTACATACCCTCCCAGAGGGACGGCGCTGATAATATAATCCGTATCGCCCTTTTTCTTGTTAAATAGCGCCTTGCCGAACCCCAAAGAGAATTTCTCTACCCTGATGCCAACTTTTTTCGCCATAATGAAGTGGCCGAATTCATGTACCACTATCAAGATACCGAAAATCAAAATAAATACAAAAAATGAAATCATTTTAGTTTAACCTTTCGATCGCAGCATAAGATTCATTCCTTGCCCAGTTATCGGCGTTTTGGATATCTCCTAAACTAGGGCTGATAGTAAACTTATGCTTTGACATAACCTTCTCTATTACTGCCGGGATATCAATAAACCTGATCTTTCCTCTTAAGAAACTTTGCACGCTGACCTCATTTGCCGCATTGATCACGCAGGGAAAAGTACCCCCCTTTTCAGCTGCCTGATAAGCTAACCCCAGGCAGGGGAATTTTTTTAAATCCGGTGCTTCAAAATTAAGCTTTTTTAGTTTTACAAAATCAACCGGCTTTATGCCGCTATCAATCCTTTCAGGATACGAAAGCGCATATTTAATGGGTATGCGCATATCCGTGACCGATAATTGCGCTAAAATCACCCCATCTACAAACTCAACCATAGAATGGATCACGGCTTCAGGATGGACTATTACCTTGATCTTATCCGGGCCCACCCCGAACAAATGCATTGCCTCGATCAATTCCAGCCCTTTATTCATCAAACTGGCTGAATCAATGGTGATCTTTCTCCCCATTTTCCAGCGCGGATGCGCCAAACAATCCCGGACCGAAACTTTCTTTAACCTTGAGCCATTGATCTTTCTAAACGGCCCGCCGGAAGCAGTCAGATAAATCCTTTTGATCTTATTTCTGTCCTCTCCCTGCAGGCACTGCCAGATCGCAGATTGCTCGCTGTCTATAGGTATGATCTTTACCTTATTTAACGCTGCCCGTTTCATGATTATGGCCCCGGCCATAACAAGCGCTTCCTTATTTGCCAAACAAATAGTTTTCTTGCAACTAATGGCCTCTAAGAGCGGCTCCAGCGCAGCCGAACCGCTGATAGCTAAAAGCACCGTATCTATATCTTTGTGCCTTAACATAGAAAGCAACCCCTGGGAGCCGCTGAAAGCCCTGACCCTGTTCTTTATTTCCGGCAACAGCCGCCTGAAAAATAAACCGTCATTTATACAAACAAACTTAGGGTTAAACCTATTAATCTGTGTTTTTAAAAGAGCGATATTGGAATTAGCGCTCAAAGCAACTGCCTTGAAATCATTCTTTGCTTTTTTTATGACTTCTAAAGCGCTGATCCCGATTGAACCGGTAGAGCCAAGTATGGCAATGCGTTTCATAAGATTTAACTTAAAATGACGCTTAAATAAAAATAAAATACAGGGGCAGTAAATAATAAACTGTCAATTTCATCCAGGATCCCGCCCATACCGGGCAGGATATTGCCCGAATCCTTGACCTGGCAGTCGCGCTTCATCAACGATTCGGATAAATCGCCAAGTTGGCCTAAAATGCCCAACCCCAGGCCTAAAAAAATGACATGCGAATACGGCAGCCGTAAGAATGGCTCGCTGATAACAGCACCCAGGACGCTAAAAACTAACCCCCCTATAGCTCCTTCAACCGATTTTTTCGGGCTGACCCTAGGCATTAGAGGGGTCTTGCCAAGGATGCTCCCGATAAAATAAGCGCCTATGTCGCCGAGCTTTGTTATAAGGAGCAGCGCCGTCAAAAACCATAAACCGCCGTCCAAATAACGTATTTTTATTACAAAAGAAAAAAACCACGCTACATACAATATGCCGAATAGCGTCGCAGAGATATCCATGATGACGCCCGAATTCTGGCGGCGCCGGAACTGCATAAGGATCAAAAACAAGAGCCCTAAAATCAAGAACAAAAGTTCCCATTTTTTCGTCAGCTCAAACCTGAACAATATTGACAGCGGTATCATAAGGCCCAGGCCGATACCAAAATACTTATAGATGCTGATGCCTTTCTTCTCCAGCATTGTAAAAAAT